>JBAZRU010000059.1:0-16530 GCA_041662805.1 Candidatus Hydrogenedentales bacterium
CGCGTGGGAGAAGCTGATTGTCTCCTTGGAATCCTGGTACTACGACCTGATTGAAGGACACTTAGGTCCACTTCACGCCGGACGTGGCAATTTCGCCACGCTTGCGCCACTCGGCACCACACGCGCCGGCGCGAGACACTGACAAAGGGAAAGAGCCATGCGAATCACCGTTATCGGAACCGGCTACGTAGGATTGGTAACTGGGACCTGCTTCAGTGAAGTCGGGCACGACGTGACATGTGTCGATATCAATAAGGCAAAGATCGATGCGTTGAACGCCGGGGAAATCCCCATCTACGAACCAGGCCTAGACGAGATGGTAGCAACGAACGTCGCGCAAGGCCGCCTTTCGTTCACCACCGACCTCAAGGCCGCCGTAGAGCGCGCTCTCTTCATCTTCATCGCGGTGGGAACGCCGCCGATGGAGGACGGAACCGCGGACCTAAAATACGTGCTCGCAGCGGCTCGTTCCGTGGGCGAGTTCATGAATGGCTACAAGATCGTTGTGAACAAGTCGACTGTGCCCGTCGGCACCGTGGAGAAGGTATACAAGCGGATCGAAGGCGCGCTCAAAGACCGCAAAGCAGGCTACGATTTCGATGTCGTGTCGAATCCGGAGTTCCTGCGCGAAGGTTGCGCGATCGACGATTTCATGAGCCCCGACCGAATCGTGATCGGCTGCAGCGATTGCCGCACCGAGGCCCTCATGAAGGAACTCTACACAAGCTTCATCCGCGATGGCCATCCGGTACTGTGCATGGACACCACGTCCGCCGAGATGACGAAGTATGCGGCAAACGCCATGCTCGCATTGAAGATCTCTTTCATCAACGAAGTTGCGGCGATCTGCGAGCGCGTCGGCGCGGACGTGGAGCACGTGCGCAATGGAATCGGCGCGGACCATCGCATCGGCTACCAGTTCATCTTTCCCGGTATCGGATATGGCGGCTCCTGCTTCCCGAAGGATGTACAAGCCTTGGCCAGCACGGCGCGCGGCGTGGGATACACTCCGGAAATACTCACCGCCGTGGAATCGGTGAATGCGACCCAGAAGCAGGCCCTGCTTCGCAAAGTCGTTCAGTACTTCGGGGAAAACCTCTCGGGACGCACCTTCGCGATATGGGGCCTTGCATTCAAGCCCGAGACGGACGACGTCCGCGAAGCTCCGTCCCTCCTGATTATCGATGCCCTGCTGAAAGCGGGCGCCAACGTACGGGCATACGACCCGAAAGCCATGCACGAAGCGCAGCGTTACTTGGGACCTCGCGGCGACGCCCTCATCTACACCGACGACAGTTTCGACGCGCTGCGCGGCGCGGACGCGCTTCTGCTCGTAACGGAGTGGTCCTACTTCAAGAACCCCGACTTCGACCGCATGAAGGCATTACTGAACTCGCCGGTCATATTCGACGGGCGCAATGTGTACTCGACCGACCTGATGCGAATGCTTGGATTCGACTACTTCTCCATAGGACGCGATCCCGTGCTGGCCTTTTCGGAGGAGTGGGCAATGCGTCGCGAAGCGGCAGCGGGCTAGACATCAAGACAGATTTGGACAAATGCCGCAAATGAACACTGGGATCGACATAAGCGTGATCGTGTGCACGTACAACCGTGCTGCCTTGCTATACCGTGCCGTGGAGTCTCTCTTCCACTTGAACACGGCCAACGCTTTTGTCCATGAAATCGTCGTAATCGACGATGCGTCCACCGACGACACGCCCGCAATCCTGAAGGGTCTTCAAGCCCGCACGACTGCGCCGTTGCGTGTAGCGCGCGCAACGGGAGCAGGCATCGCCGCCGCCCGAAACTGCGGCGTCCTGGAAGCCAAGGGCGATTTCGTCGCGTTCTTCGACGACGACCAACTCGCGGACCCGAATTGGTTGCTTGAACTCTGGCAAACACGCTTGGCCACCGGCGCGGCCTGCGTGGGCGGAGCCCGTGTGCTTGACTTGCCCGCGCACGAGCGGGCAGCCATGCCTTCAATCATTCGTCTCTACTTGGGTGAGATTCCGATAGAGAAGGCACCCCGCCCGTGCGGACGGGCCGACCTTCTGTGCACCGGCACCGTACTGATAGAGCGACCGGTTTTTGCGCGCGTGGGGGGATTCGACGAAAGTCTCACCGAAGGCGGCGAAGACACCGAGTTCTTCATGCGCGTCCGCGCGGCGGGACTTCAGACATGGTACACGCCCCGCTCCCTGGCCAGGCACATCATCCCTTCGTATCGAAGAGAGGCTCCTTACCTTATCTGGACGGCGATGCGTGGTGGAGCGTGTTTCGCGTGCCGCGATTTGCGGGAGTGGGGCCGCGCACGGACAATCGCTGCGGCATTGCTTCGCATGACTCATGCAATCGCCGTTCATGCACCCCTATTCGTTGCGGCGCGATTGCGCGGGAGTAAAGCCCACACGCTAGCCCGCCGCTGCCAGATTTACCGCGCCTTGGCCTACACGCGTAGCGCGCTGAGCAGCGCAACGCCGACCGCTCCGCGCGAAGGCGCGCGTGCGGCCATGGCCTTCCGCAGGGAACGGTCACTGTTCCCGGAGACGGGCCCTCGAGGATGAACCACTCATGCGCATAGTCCAAATCACAAACTGGCACCGCCACGGCGGAGGCTCCGATTTCATAGCGCAGACCACGACGGAGTTGCTGCGAAGCGAGAACCATTATGTGCTTTTGATGGCCCACGACAGCCGCAGTCTGCAGGGGACGCTCAAGGGAAAGGTGGAAGCCTTTGCGCGCGGGATCTACTCGCCGCGGGCGCGCACCGAAATGCGCGAGACCATTCGGAGTTTCAACCCGGACATCGTGCATGTGCATGAACTCTACCCTTTTCATTCTCCCTGGGTTCTCGAAGACTGTTCGCACTCGGGCATACCCGTGGTCATGACGTGTCACGACTTCCGGCTCACGTGTCCTGTCGCCACGCATCTCCATAATGGCAAGCGTTGCGACCGGTGCGCGCGAGGCGCGACCTATTGGTGCGCGGTGAAGAATTGCCGGGGCAACATTCTCGAGAGCGTCGCCTATGCGGCCCGTAGCGGGGTTGCGAATCTCTTCCGTCTGTATAAGAACAACGTTTCCCTCTTCATCGCCCCAAGCCACTTTGTGCGCGACCAGCTCGTCGCGGCGGGGTTTCCCGAGGAGCGCTTTGTCGTGATCGCAAATACCGTTGCCTCCGTCGACGAACCCGTCGATCCATGCAAGGGAACTTACATCGCGTACGCGGGCCGCATTGCTCCGGAGAAAGGCGTGGACACGTTGCTGGAGGCCGCCAGACTAACGGGGTTGCCCGTGCATATCGCAGGAGGCGAGATGTCGGAGACCATCCCGGATACGGTGTGTGTCCGGGGCCATCTGAACCCGCGAGAGTTGGCCCGCTACTATCGTGGCGCACGGTTTGTCGTTGTGCCGAGCCGTTGGTGCGAAGTCTTCGGACTCGTTGCCGCGGAGGCGATGATGCATGGACTTCCTGTTATTGCAGCGCGAAGTGGCGCGCTTTCCGAGCTCGTAGAAGACGGCGAAACGGGACTCGTCTTCGAGCCAGGCAACGCGCGCGACTTGGCCGTCAAGATGGCGGCGCTGTGGAACTCGCCGATGCTGTGCGGAACGCTCGGCGCTCAAGGACGCAAGAAGGCGCAGGAGCTCTACACGCCCGACGCGCACTACCGGCGGCTCATGAGCGCCTATCGCTCTGCGACCAGCGGGGAGCGGGTCGTCGACGCGCGGCAACAGCAAGGGATGGGAGTACTGTGATGGGGGCGCCGCCGCTGAAGAGTCGTCCTGTGTTCTTCCCGCGGCGCTGCGATGAGCCTAGGTTCGCGGGGCATCGAAGATGACACCAATCGCAGGCATAACAAGCGAGAAGGCGCTTACCGATTCGCCGCTCAGTCCCGCGCATTTCGATATGGGCGGCGTTAAATGCTCCACGCACACGATTCCACAGTTACTCGACGAAATCCGATTTCTCATGGACAGCCCCGCGATTCAGCCGAGGACTCTGCTCTGTCTCAACGCACATATCTACAACCTTGCCCAGGAAGACGGTGACCTGCGCGAAAGCTTGAACAACGCACGCATTGTCGCTGCCGACGGAATGGGCGTCGTATGGCTTGCGCGATTGTGGCGTACCGAAGTGGCCGAACGATGCAACATGACTGAAGCATTTCGCGCGTTCTTCACCAGCACTGCGTTTCGGAAGAATGAAGGTATCCTCATCGGGGTTAGCCGCGAAGAAGCACGCGCTGCCGCGACGGTTATCGAGCGGAGTTCAACCCATTGCCGTATCCGAAAGGCCTACTCAGGATATCTCCGCGACGAAGAGTACGACGAATTGTTCCGCACGATGGCATCGGTCGATTTAATTTACGTGGGGATGGGAACGCCCCGAACCGAGCGGATTTGCGCGATTGCACGGGCACGCTGTCCGCATGCCATTGTGTGGGGAATTGGCGCGGGAACCATTCGCATACTCGCGGGCACCATGCACGAGGCCCCGCCATTCATGCGCAGAATGGGTCTGCAATGGCTGCATCGTCTGTGGCGCGAACCCACGCGTCTCTGGACGCGTTACCTCTTCGGCAACCCGCGCTTCATCTATCGCATCCTGAAGACCGCGCGTCAAGCCCGGCGCACCCTCGCGCAGCAGAGTGCACTACCGAGGAGTTGAGAGCTTCCGAGCCAGATGGAGGCTACGTTAAGAGGAGCCGCACTCTGTGCAAAATGCCATCAATGAAATCGAGCGGCAAGACACACGCCAATTCTGCATTCCTAACACGCCAATCGAAGCTCTTAATCTGATCTGTCAGAATCACACCAACGACAGGCAACCCTTCAGGTAGTGCGACCTCAAATGGATAGCCCTTCTTCCTGCTGGTTATTGGACATAAGAGCACAAGGCCAACCTTTCGATTGTAGCTCTGAGGTGACACCACTACTGCCGGCCGTCGTCCTGATTGTTCGTGCCCTTTTCCCGGATCGAAGTCAATCCATATGAGTTCACCGCGATCCGGTACATAGTCGTGGCTCACAACTCCTCGCGCCCCACAGGTCTCCCCGAATCGATCTCACCGTGGACATTCTCCTCCGTTACGAGAGCGAGCAGTCTATCCAGTTCCAGCGATGACTGGGCCATTGCCGCGACTTCCAGCTTTCCGTTCCGCATCTGAAGCTCAACCGCGCTCTCCGCAGTTATGCCCATGTCCGACGCGATCGATTTGGGAATGCGCAATGCGAGGCTTTCGCCCCATTTCTGAACGCGCACCTGCATAATCTGGCACCTCCTCATGATGAGATCCAATTATACCACGCGAAAGATCCGAGACATATCTCACTCACGTCTCAATAAATAGCGTTCATTTCAGTTCCTATTCCTGAGACTTAACTCTGTACCGCCCCGCTTTCGGCAACCCCACGGTAAACACAATCCGGCCGTTGCGCACGTCATAGGGGATATCGCCAAGTTCTTCCAAGGTCCGTTCCGCCAATGCCGTCACTCTTGATTTCTCGGGGGCGACGATCACACCGGGCAACAACTTACCGAGATCCAGCGCGACGGTGAATGACTTGCCTCGCGGGTATGGAAAGAGGGTGAGTTCGCGACCCTCTCGCTCTACCTTCACGGAACCGTCCGTGGCCATCTTTCCAAAATCGACCCAAGTTCCTTCGGGATTCATGTGCGCGGCAAAGTCCGCCTTGTCTTTGCTGGCCGCCGCGGCATCGGCGGCAATGTCGCCTAATTGAACGCCGGTAACCGCGGCGCCATCGCGTTGCACTAGCAGTTTGCCGATCAGGATGCGGTTACCGGAGGACGAGACTCCCTTCAGCGGAGCTCTGTCGCCTTGTTTGTGCAGGCCGATGGTTATGTTGTACTCGGCAAGCGGCGCGTCGGGGATGGTGATGTCGTATGGACCATCTTGGATGATCTCACCGCGCTGCCACTGCGTCGTCGGTTTCGGCAGTCCGTGGTCCTGTTGAAATGCGATTGAATCCGCCGTGCTAATCAGCGGCGTCGTGAAGTGGACAAAGCACGCATAGTCGGCTTCCAACGTATCGTTCACCACCCACTCGTAACTCACTCGAACCTTGTTGCCACCAAGCCACTCGAATGACTTCAGCTTTGGCTCTATATCCTTTCCGTTGTGAACGTAGGGCATATTGAACGATGTGCGCGCATCCGCGAAAACGAAATCCGGACACTCGGCGTAGTCGGCGAAGGCGCCCTCTTTCAACACGGTCTGCACTTCGGTGTCCGGTCCCAGGGCGAGAAATCCCCATTGCGGCAACACACGGCCTTCAAGCGTCCACGGTTCCTCGCCCCAATTCACCCACACCTTCAACCCCGAATCGTAGACGATGTGCTGACGCGAACGTTGATCCGCGACCAGCGCAACACCGATCGGAACCATGCGTCCATTCACTTCATAGTGGATTGCCGTGGGCTTCGCAGTGTTCATGAGGCGTTGGATCGGGTGCATCATGTGATGCTCCTTCGCCACCCACTGCACGTTGTCGGTCTGGGCCGCGCCGATGAATCCCGCGTGGCCATACGCGACCTCTTGCGCGCGATACTTGTCCACCTGTTCCGGCGTGCCCGTGTCATAGCCCCACTGATGGTCGTAACCGCGCCGAAACCAGCGTTCGTAATACCCCATGCCGTGGTTCACCATCTGCGGGTGAATCTTCAGCAAATCGAAATCGAGGAACGGCGCGTGGTCCTCTCCCCCATTCACCTGCGCTTCCGCGCCGTCGAAGAGACCCGCCCAGAAGAATTGGAAGTTGCCTTCACCGAACATCGGCCCGCCATGGGTGTCGCGCTCATACTGAAACAATTCCGCGTGTTTCTCGTATTTGAGCCGCGCCATCGCCGCCAAAGGCTGCGTGGCATCGTGGTCGAGCGCATGCCACGGCGGCACGCACGTGTGCACATCCAGATAGGCGGCGTTCGTTCCAAACCGCGCGTGGACTTCCGGCGAGTTCTTCTCCGCGAATCCCAGCGAGCGGTTGCTCTTAATCGCAAGGGCCTGCACTTTGGTCCCCGCGTTGTACCACCCGAGAACTGGCGAACCATCTGAGTTCAAGGCGCGCGCGGATTCGTCGTAGGAAGGCGCATCGGGATAGAGGTCTGTGTAGTTTTCGTGCAGCGACCACACATAGCCGCATTCGTTCGCGGCCTTGCCGAATTCCTTCATGCCTTCGTCGCCGCCAAACTGCGGGTTCGCGGGCAAATGGTCGGGAAGCTTCACGTCGTAGCCGTAGCATTGCCACACGTGCGAGATGATCGCAAGATGGTCAACGCCACTGTCTTTCAAATCGCGCAGGTTCTCCCCCGCGCCCGCATAGGTGCCATCGTGGTGCTGCCACAGGTCGAGCATAATGCGCGGCCCCAACAGCGTCATATACGGCGACCGCTTCGATGGGATGTTCGGCAGGACCTCCGCCACATTCTGCGACACCGCGACGTACCCCGATTCGTGCAGCGGATTGCGCGTGCCGTCGGTCTTGGTCTCGTAGTTTGCGTCGCCTTGAGGAGTATTCGATGCGTTCGACGTTGTCCAATCAAGATAGCGGCACGCAAAGGTCTTCTGTTCCGGAAGGTAAGCTAAGGTTCCCCACAGATACGGCACCTGAAACGTCTTCCGGAATGCGGTGTTCCCATCGCGGCCAAGCGAGAGTGCGCTCAACACGGGTTCCGTGCAATCGGCGACAACGGTGAGCGCTTTTCCTTTAATACCGAACCGCCACTCGACCGTCACGGTACGGCCATCGAAGGGGTAATCCCACGCTACGTGCAATTCGGGGTGGTCACCCGAAGTGAGCGCCGTCGTACGTGCAGAGCCACCGCGAAGAGGCACAATCTGCTCCTGGCTATCCTTCTTAGTCGCCGCCGACACTCCGCCACCCATCGCGGGTGCAAAGGCCGGCGTGTCGTTGATCACGACGGAGAAGTCGTCGAGTGTTCCCGTTTCGGGGGTGTACGTGTAGACCACACGTCCGTCCTCGCCTTCGTACGTGAAGAGGAATGACTTGCCATCCGCAATAATCGCGTTCTTGCCGTCGACGAGGCTCGAAGGAACCACGCCGCGCGATGGGTCATTGGACACGCGCGCGAGGCTCACGCCTTCAACGGCTTTCAATGCAGGCGAGTCGAGCAGTCCATCCAACACAATCGTGGGCGATTCGTCGGTTCCAACGAGAATCGACGGCGCGCTGAAGTAGGAGTAGTCCCATCCGCAATCCTTCTTGGGACCCGGCTCAACTTGAAGGCGGAGGGTGATATCCTTTCCGGCGTAAGGCGCGAGGTCGATCTGAAAATCTTTCCACGCGGATACCGCGTAGTGCTCGCGCATCAATTCGTGGTCGCCCCCATCGTCGATTGCATATGCACTAAAGGTAACGCCGTCGCTCTTGCCGGGATCGAAGGCGGTCCGGCTCATCGCGATCCCGAAACGCAACACAATTGGACTTTGCGCAGGCAGATGAAGTGGATACTCGATCCACGTCTTGCCGAAAGGCACGCGCCACGGCGAATGCATCATGAGGGCATCGCGACCCAGTAACGGCTCGCTCGGCTGATACGTCACGCCCGACGGCGAGTCCTGCCCCATCCAACCCTGCGGCATATCCACGCGCGGACCGTCATACGACTGATACGCCACGCGCGAATAGCCGATATCGCCCAGCATCGTCTTGCCCACGGGCAACGAGACGAATTGCCCCTGCCCCGCCGTCAACACAATCGCCATTGCACACAGCACGTAGTTCATAAGACCCCCATCGGTATGCGCCAACATTCAGCAATCGTTCGCACCACCAGAGTACTCACTCCGGCTTCTGCGATAAAGCCGCGGACTGGGGGCACTCCACAGACAACACATGGGCCTCGGAGCATCGCCCCGAGGCCCATGTGGGAACAACTTCGGATTTTACTAGTGAATCTTATCTGTAGATCGTGCGAATTGTAACGCTGGCTTCCAGCCGGCTCTTGGCCGAACTACAAGACTTCGCGACTCCCGATTCCAGTTGAGATGAAGCGCTAGAATTACTTTCGGATCCTGATCCGCCGGGCAGCCAACGCCGCAATGCCTAGCCCCAGCAGGCTCAAGCTCGCCGGTTCGGGCACGACCGACACCGGCTCGAAATCGAACGTAGTGCTTTCTCCGTCAAAGCCGAGCGTCAGGTAATCGCCAAACGCATGGAATCCCGCGCCTACACTCGACCCAACGCCGAAGCTAACGCCATACACCACGGCCTGGCTACTGAAATACGGAGAAGTCGCCCAGTCGTCTGGCGACAAGAGGCCCAGGGCATTGTTCGGCGGAAAGAGCGTCGTTCCGAGACCGGTCACATACCGCCACATGACCTCGTCGTCTCCGAGTACATCCGTCGTAATCCAATCGCCATGGGTGTAGTTGCCATAATAGCCATTATATGCGCCTTCCCAGATCAATTCGCTGAACGCGAAGGGACCGGCAAGCGGATCGTAGATCAGCAGTCGGACGGCCGGCGTATAGTCCGGGCTCAGATTCGACGTGCTGTCCGTAGCCACTTGCCACTCGAACGACAGTGCATCCAAGTCGCTGAGCAGACCAATATAGGGAATCTCAATGTACTGGAAACGCGTGCGGTCACCGTACATTTCCAGCGATCCATTGCCTCCGTGCGCGTCAGCTTCCGTGCCAGTAATTGCGCTCGAACCGCCACCCGAATTTCCCGAGCTACTCCACGAACCACCGGGGTTCACAACTACGAGCGAAGCATCGGCGCTCACCCCAATCCACAAAGCCACAACAACCATCAATAAAACAAACACACTTCTCTTCTGCATGTTGCCTCCTTCCCTTTTAAGGCGAATTTGTGAGGGGACAGGGAGCAGCCCTCCTTCCCTCTCGCTCAGACGGAACTGACATTCCACAGCAGTCACGTGGACGCACATACGCACGGCTAGACCCACCTCGGAGTAGCAAGAATCGCGCCGCCGTTTATGTCCGAATGAAACTCCGGGATTGCGGGGTAGCCCAGGTGTACGGCGACAGATAGAACAGCATATTTCAACCTTGCAGCACCGTTTGTGTCACACAAGAACAAATATTGCACCTTAGCGATTCAGGTAATCGAATTACACCTGCGCAATTTTCATGACACTTCGCCTGACTCTAGCCGCAACAGTATTATTTAGCGCGCAAATCGAAAAGGCCCACCCGCTCCCCGTTCAGGCAAGTACTCCGTAGTCCACAGTTTGGTAGGTCCCGCCATCAAGAAAGCGAGCCAACATAAATAGCGTGTCGCTGAGGCGATTCAGGAAAACAAGTATCGCTTCCGAATCGAACTCGGGATAGGCTTCTTTGAGGCGCACGACGCGGCGCTCCAACCGGCGCGCAATCGTTGTCACAACGTCCATCTGCGCGGCGGCGGGATTCGTGGCGGAGACGATGAACTGCTTCGGCAGCGTGACCTGCTTCTCAAGGCGCGCCTGAAAGTCTTCGAGCGCGTCGATGTGCTTTTGCGACAGTTCAACCACGCGATACTCGGGATGCTTGTTCAATGGATCGCTGCATGCGGTGCCGATAACGAAGTAGGTGTGGAGCAGCCAAAGCAAGAATGCATCAATGGACTGTGGACCGTCAGGCTGCGTCTGGCGAATCACCTGACGTACGAGCGCCGTCTGTGCGCGCAGTTCGTCGACCGCGCCCGTGCATTCGATGACGACGTGCGACTTCGCGACGTCGTCGCCTCCCAGCGTCGTGGTCTGACCTTGGTCGCCGCGTTTGGTGGTGACTTGCGACCGTTTCAATTCGCTCATGCGACCGCCAGCGAGACCGGGCAATGGTCCGATCCCATCACGTCCGCGTGGATGCGCGACGCTTTGACGCGCGGCATGAATTCCTCATTGGCGCAGTGGTAGTCGATTCTCCAGCCGATGTTCTTCTCGCGCGCCGCGGACCGATACGACCACCATGTGTACTGGTGCGGGTCCGGGCTGAAATGGCGGAACGTATCGACGTATCCGGCTTTCACGAAGGCGTCCATGCTCGCGCACTCCTCGGGATAGAATCCGGGGCTGTCGCGATTGTCCTTCGGGCGCGCCAGGTCGATTTCTTTGTGGGCGATGTTGTAGTCGCCGCAGATCACGACATGCTTGCCCTCTTTACGCAGCTTATTGCACAGCTCTAGCATGGCATCGCAAAACCCGAGCTTGTAGTCTATCCGAGCCCGCTCCGATTGGGAGTTGGGGTAGTATGCGTTGATCAACGTAAAGTCCTTGAATTCCAGCACTTGAACGCGCCCTTCCCGGTCAAAATCGTCAATTCCCATTGGCTTGACGGACAGGGGTTCAAGGGAAGTCCGAAAGAACGTCGCCGTTCCGCTGTACCCCTTCCTCACGGCCGAGTGCCAAACGCTGCCGTAGCCTTTCGGCTCGCGTAAGGCGGGCTCGACGTCACCGATGCAGGCCTTGGTCTCCTGCACGCACAAGATGTCTGGACGCTCATTTTGCACCCATTCCAGAAAGCCTTTGCGCCCTATCGCCCTGATTCCATTCACGTTCCACGAGTACAGTTTTATCATTGTGATTCCTGAACAAACCCGGCCACGCCGGTATGCCGCGCCATGTATGCCGGGAGCTTACGGGAAACCCGGCCCCGGACTCAAGCGGCCGTCCGTCGAATTAACCGAGGTTGAAAACCGGTCCGTTTGCTGGTAGGATTCTGGAGGTGGGAATATTCCCGGTGGTCTTCATGCTCGGTAGGCCGCAATGCCCACGTTTGCGGCGCCCGGGTAGGTGAAAGCGCTAGTTTGGCTGATACCGCACAAGAAGCTCTCCCTCGCTCTCCGGAATTCGAGAAGCTCGTCCTGGAGCACATGGACATGCTTTACGCAGTGGCTTTGCGGCATACCCGCAACACCGCGGACGCATTGGACTTGACCCAGAATACGATCCTCAAGGCTTTGCGATTTCACGGCAAGTTCGAGAAGGGGACGTACATCAAGGCATGGTTGCTGACCATCCTGCGGAATACGTTTATTAACGAATACCGCAGGAAGGCGCGGCGTCCCCCGTTTGTGGAACTCACCGGAGCAGAACCGGCCGCGGACACATCGCCCGATCCGGAAATCCGCTACGATCCGATCAATAAGTCATCCTCGGAAATGATGGAACTCCTCGACGACGAGGTGAAGAATGCCGTCGAATCCCTTCCAGACGATTTCCGCCAGGCCGTTATCATGGCCGACTTGGAGGACATGTCTTACAAAGAAATAGCGGAGAAGATGGACTGTCCGCTGGGGACGGTCATGTCCCGTCTGTACCGCGGCCGCAAGCTCTTACGCGAACAGTTGCTGGACTACGCAAAGAGCAAACGCCTGATCTCAAGCGACCACGTGGAAGGCGCCGGCGCGAACTAACGCGCTGGACCTCCAGGACCCATGGGTCTGGAACCGCTCACAGCCAATTCGTCTCAGCCCCTACTTGCCTGAAAGCACTTCAATCGCCCCAGCCACAAGCGCGCGCCGCGCTTCCAGTGGCGCCGGGTCTGTCGTGAATTGAGTCGTAGTCGCCGTGATTTCCGCGGGCACTTCCAGCAACTGCTCGAACGCTACCAGCGCGGCGGGATCGATCCCTTTGGCCTTTGCTTCACCCACCAAGCGTTTCAATATTACGAAATACTCGTAGTCCTCGATCCCATCGCGCAGCATTTCCCAGCGAATACTGGAGACAGGACCTTCCAGGATCGTCTCGGCCTGTTGGCCGCTTGCGGCCGCTTCCGGCGGATAGATGAACCTCCCGTCGCCATTCCCCCAGGGGATGCGCGCACCCGCGGGGGTGCCATAACCGGTAGTCCACCCCATCGGATCTTCGTAGGGATTTTGGGGCTGCGCCGGGTCGGGATAGGCCGTTTCGCTTGTCCAGTAATTGGACTGCCACACCAGGATGCCGTCGATCTTGCGCTGCCACGTCTGCCAAAGCCATACGCGCAAGTCCATCGCGGGATGATCGATAAACAGCGTGCAATATGGCTCTTTGGGTCCCGTGCAGACATACCACCAGAATTTCTCGCCGAACGCGCGGCGCTTCTCGGCGTCTTCGAAGTTGAATGCATCGGATATGGGACACCAGATATTCGGACCGCCGGTAAGTCCTTCTTCGACCTGCTCGGTGAGCATCCGATTGATGCCGGGAGCGGCTTCCTGAATCTTGCGGAAGCCGTTCATGACGAACTCGTAGTCCTTGGGATCGGGTTCATCGAACCAGTACACGTAGGCTTCGTCCAGCCAGCCGTTCGCTTTGAGATGTTCCTCCACCTGCTTGCAGTACGACGTGAATGCCGCTTTGTATTCCGGCGTGCCCTCGGCATAGTCAAGAAGAGTCGGGTCGGTTCGCGAATGGAACGTGCCGCCCCCCAAGCCGACGATGGGAATCGTAAAGGAATTGAAACCGTATTCGTCGATGGCCTTCTTCATGGCGGCGTCCCATGCAGTCCAATCAATCGTTGGACGGAACGACGCTTCGACGTCTTTGGACTGGCCGTTCTTGTAGGCATCGACGCCCGGCCACGTCACCCCGAATGGGTCGAGCGCGGCAGGGATGTAAGGAGCGATGTGGTGCGCGCTGAAATCGCGCAGGTACAAATCGAGCACGGAATGCTGTTGCGCGGGATCGGTCACTTTCTGATACCGAAAGACATCGCCCGCGTTGAATCCGAATGTTGCCACACAGGTCATTCGCTTCGGGAGGTCAAAATTGAAGACCTCAACCCGGATAGGGGCCGTGTTGTCGAATCCATCGGCAGTGATATGCAGATTGCCGCGGTACTCGCCCGCGGGGATCCCTCCCGGCACGGTTACGCGAATCCAAATGGGCTGGTTGGTTCCCAGCGGGACCTCAATGGGCCCTGTGAGCGGAGGCAAGGGATCCGGCCATGGCGCGGCCACGCCGACCTTGTCCGTGGGTCGCGCGACGGGCAGATATCGCACGCGGAGCAACTCAATGTTCTCTTTTGGAATGAACGCCCCATTCGGGCCATTCAAGGAAGCCGCCATGATGCGCAGATTGTGCACATTTACTGTCGGAGAAATGACCAATTGGACCGCTTCCACTTCATTGCGAGCGGCGCGAACCACCAGGGCGTCCGTGGCCGTATTCGGAACGGGCCGGTCCTGACTAACCTTCCATCCGGAAGATGCGGCCCAAAGCCCTACCTCCACCGACGACGTGGGAAGATGCGCGCCATAGGAGGATTCGAACAGAGGCGAGACATAGAACTCCGTCGTCATCCGATACGAGACCGACTCGCCCAAGCCAAAGCTGATCGAGTACTTTCCACTTTCCTTCAACGTATAGGGTAGCCTGATTTCGTTGGCTCCGGGGGCAAGCGTCACATCGCGGATCAGAGTCAGAGCTTGCCCGGAGACTTCCGGCTTTATCTCAATCTTGGCGACTGCCTGAATCGGGCTGTCGGTCCGGTTGGTAGCGCTGGCAACGAGTTCATTGACCGGACCCGGCCTGCATGCACCCAGCGACACCAAGTTGACGTCCACGCGCGAATCAGTCATGTCCGCGCTTACGTACCGCGTGCTTCCTTCGAGCTGAACGGGCGGACCATCCAGGGTCGCCTCGACGGCGTAGCCGCTTACAACAAACGCGGGCGCCAATAGAATGCCCTTCTTGGCGCGCGACGTCAGCTTTATCCACACGCGATCGGCTGGAAGCATTTCCGCCGGGATATCGAACGACTTCATGCCATCCTCGCCAAAGGACCCAATCTCCTGCCATTCGCCCTCTCGAACACTCGCGGATACCATCAGCTCGCCTGACGCATATTGGGACACTGAGGGAGACACACGGAACTGAGTCAGTTTACGACCCGCGATCTCATGCGCGTACATGACATGGGACGCCAAGTCGAAGTTCCAGCGATTCGTGTTGAAATAACACTTCTGGCTGGCGATCGGGCGGCTATGATTCGTGCAACGGTCGGCATAGGGCGCATTGAATTTGTACGCGTTTCCGTCGATTCGTTCTCCGTCGCCCAAGGCAATCCCGCCTTCTTGCTTGTAGATCGGCTGTGCGACGCAAAGCTCCACGTCATCGAACGCCACCGTCCCGTCCATATGCCATTCGCCGATGCCGATGTTCGAGTTCTCGGCCATCGACTCCGTGGGCGAGAGGAACACATTCGCGTACTCTCGCCACGTCGGGGACAAGAGACCCAAGTCTCTGTTGGCTATTCCCGCGCGCAATACGGCGGTACCGTTCCGGGCGTCCGTGTTTATGGCCTTCACACGCACCGTGTAAAGCGTGTTGGGCGCAAGGGGACGCTTGTCCGATGCCCAACAGATAAAGTCATCTCCGTTTCCTGTGACTGTCACAAAACGCCCCCGCTCGGGATCGCTGCTCTTCCAGTCGCCCATGCCGCCCGGCGTGAGCGTCCATCCTCCGGGCGACGTGCCTCTGCCTTCATCGAATGAAGGGTTCACGATCTGCGGCACTTGTGCGAATGAGACCGCGGAAGACCAAGCAAGCACGGCGAAAGTCCCGATCCACCTGCGATTGCTCCCCCAGGAATACGGCATGATCAACTCTCCCCCTCGTTATGTCTTTCCCCGTACATGCGGGGAATCACCGTCGAAATAGTTTTTGTGCGTCGTCTATAAGATTGGCGGATGCAATGAGAATCACGGAATCGCCAGCCCACACCACGGAATCGCCTTTGGGCACGAGTACGGCATCTCCGCGCAGAATGCTGGCAACGAGCGTTCCCCGCGGCAGGGAGACGTCTTTTAGCGCTTTGCCTGCTATGTGGGCCCCCTCACTCACGGAGAGTTCGACGATCTCCACCTCGCCTTCCTCAAGGATGGCCAGCGACGCTACTGTCTTCTGGTGGACCAACCGGAGGATACGGTTCGCGACGCTTGCGCGCGGCGTAACGGCGTGGTCAATGCCCAGCTTTCGGACTAGAGGCGCGAAGTCCGGTTGATGAACCACCGAAATGGTTTGGGTAACCCCGACCTCTTTGGCAAGCACGCTGGCCATGATGTTGCGCTCGTCGTCACTGGTGCACGATACGAACACATCCGCTCGGTCTACGTGCTCCTGCTCAAGCGATGAACGGGTCGTCGCGTCGCGGCATACGACCTTCGTCTTCTTAAGCGCCGCGGCAAGCTCATTGCAGCGTTGCAGGTTCCAGTCCAAGATCTTGACGGATATCTGGCGGCTCTCAAGCAATTGAGCCAAGTGAAGACCAATGCTTCCGCCTCCCATGAGCACGACGCGCTGAGGCTTGGGCTCAATTCCCTTGAACAAGGCAAGCGCCTTGTCGATTTGATCGCGCTCGCCGATGAACGCAACGACGTCGCCGGGTTCGATCGTCGAGTCGCCGTGAGGAATGATGGTGGCTCCATTGCGGCTGATCGCGCCGACGAGCGTGCCGGCCGGAAGCTGAATGTCCTTGAGTGTCTTGCCGTTGGTGGTTGGCGACTTGGTTACCCGGAGTTGTCGCATCTTGACAAGGCCGCGCCCAAAATCCTCGG
>JBAZRU010000060.1:0-16448 GCA_041662805.1 Candidatus Hydrogenedentales bacterium
GTGGCCGGAGCTTCCACGGTGACCTCAAACCCGGCCTTGGCGTTGTCGATATCCGGGTAGGCATGGGCCTGTTTCAGATAGGCGTTGCCGCGCGATTCGAGATAGACGGTTTGCCAGATACCGCCCGTTTGCGTATACCAATGGATCTGTTTGCCGGTCGGCAGGTCGGCGTCGGTGCGGTCTTCCGCGCGCACCGTGAGACGGACGGTCTCGCCGGGTTTCGCGATTGCGGTTAACTCGACTTCGAAGGGGACGTAGCCGCCTTCGTGCGTGACGAGTTCTTTGCCATTGGCGTAGACCGTGGCTTTCCAGTCGATTGCGCCAAAGACGACGAAAATACGGGGGCCCGCGTCGGCGGGAATGGTCACATCGCGCTCATACCATGCAACGCCGTTGTAATCGGTGGCCTGAATCCCGGAGAGTTTGCTCTGCCAGGGGAAGGGTACGTTTATCGATTTGGCGTAGTCATGCTTGTCGAACCAGGCTTCTTGTACGCCGGAGTCGTTAGGATCGAAATCGAAGCGCCACGCGCCGTTGAGATTGATATACGGGCGCGCCCAATCTGGACGGGGATGAAGGCCGGGGTCGTCCCATGCTTGAGCGGCGAAGGGAACGAACAATAGCGCGAGCGACAGCATTAGGAAATATTTCATAGGTGACTACCCCTGCGGTGAATTGCGCCTGCTGAAGGACCCTTGGGCCGAATCGATCATGTATCGTAGTTGCCGGTGTAGTATGTGTCAACTTGCGAAACGGAGCCGGACGAAGGTAGATGGATACGGAGAACAGTTCAGACTCAACGCGCACGTCGATGCGAGGGTCTCCAGTCGTCGACACGGCGCGGGGATTGACTCTTTGCTTTGCCATTCTGGCGACCGCGGGTGTCTACTCGGTGCACCTGGAGTCGTTTCTGGATGCCAAGGCCGCGGCGCTTGGCATCTGCTTGATTGGCTTGGGTGCGCTGTCGTTGCTTCGCGGAAGGCTGCCATGGGAGGGCCTGCGTGCCTATGGCCTGCTTGCGGCATTCTATGTGGTTTCCATCGCATTACATGTTGTGCGCTCCGATAGACGCTTCTTTGACTTCCCGTATGAGACTCTACCTCAATTGCTGGCGCTGGCCTTCGCCATCTTGTCGTTCGACTTACTGAAGCGTCCCGCGTGGCGCGCGCGCCTGTTCGACACGGTGATACTCGCGGCATTCCTCGTGTCAATGGCGGCCTTTGTTCAGGCAGGGGAGATGGCACCCGCGTGGTTCCCGACGTATGGCGGAAAGGCTCAGCCTGTCTATTCGGTGTTCGGCAACTCCAATCTCCTCGGTGGATTCCTCGCGATGGCATTGCCGCTTCTGGTGTGGCGAATGACAACAGGTGCGCGAGAGGACAGTGAGTTGGAGGAGCACAAGCAGGGGCTGTTGTCTTGGTTTGCGCATTCGGCGGTGTTGCTTGCCGTTGTTGCGGCCTTGGGATTGTCCGGGTCGCGCGGGGCGTGGATAGCTGCGTGCGCCGGTTGCCTCGTAGTCATTCTCATGCGGGGTGTGCACCCCGTGCGCGTGTTGGCATTGAGTGTTCTCGCGCCACTGGCGTTATTCTCTGCCGTCTATGTTGCGCCGGGCCAGACAATTGACCGCGTGTCCCGGTCCCTTTCGAGCGAAGACTCCGGTGGAAATCTGCGGCTCTGGTTCTGGGACGGGACCTGCCGCATGATTCGAGACCATTGGCTAATTGGAACGGGGTTAGGCACGTTTGCCTTTCACTCGCCCTTTTATATGGGAGAGGCGCTATGGGCAGACGGCGGCGACCGGCTTGCCCACAACGAGCTGCTGGTGGAGGATCCGCATTGCACCCCCCTGCTAATCCTTGCTGAAACGGGAGTAGTGGGGGCCCTTTTCTGGGCAGCCATTTTGATTGTCCTCGTGCGTTGTTCCGGACCGGAGAGGGGGAGTCTCGCGGCATTTGTCGTGGTTGCATGCGTTTCATTTCCACTTCGAAGTCCTCCGCATGCACTTTTTGCCCTGCTTTTGGCGGGGTCCCTTCTCGCTCGCGGAAACGACGTCAATATCCCGGCCTCAAGCCGCTGGTCATCGGCGACAATGGGGGGTGCTTCCTTGGTCTTGGCACTCGCCTACGTCGTATTGGTGACGCCGGGAAGCTACCTATTGCGCTATGCTCAAGATGTCCATCTTTCCGGCGCCGCACCATTCGATGCCTACGAAGAGGCGTTGGCGTGGCCGCTCCAACGGCCAGGTTGTCACGAGAAGTATGGGATAGCGCTGTTGCAGGCGAGGCGTAACGAAGAGGCGCGGCGACAGTTTGAGCAGGCCCATCGTGGCCTGGACACAGGGGGCGTGCGCCTGGCCTTGGGTCAGCTTGCCTTTGCGCGTGGGGATGGGCACACCGCTTCGGCGCATTTTGAGGCCGTCGTGTGGCGCTGGCCTGAAAACGCGGCTGCCTGGAAAGGTTTATTGGCGTGCAGCGACGGCGAGTCGCGAGAGCATGTGTTGGCACGTGCGCGCCGTTGGCTGAGTACCGACAGAGTCGGGCGTATCGAAGCGGAACTCGCTGGTCAGAATACCGCGCGCGGTTCCAGCAGTCCGTAAACGCTCAGGTCTGCCGTCGAATCTGGGGAGCCGCTGACCGCAATTTCGTACTCGACCTCCGGAACGACGGGTGCGGTAAAACGATAGGGAGGCGCGTCGGCGTAGTAGATGGAGCGCCCGCCGTGACGCAGCTCCACGCCAAGCAGTGCGCTTTTAGGGTCCGCCACGATCTCGAAGGTTACGGCAGCGGCTTGAGCATCGAGCCACTTCGATCCGGTGGTTGCCCACGTGACGCGCCACGTCTTGGGAACCGCAGCCTTACCCAAGACAAAGGCCCCCGACCCTTCGCCGGTGTCCGCTGCTCCGGCTGCTTTGGCGATTTGGGGCAGCTCGACGATTGACGTGTAACCTGCCTGAAGCGAAAATGCTACAAGCGCGATGATCAGCGTTCCTGCCCCCTGAATCAGCCAAACCCGCAGAAGGCGTCCCATCGAAAGCTTTTGCATCAATGCCACGGCGGCGAGGGACACGAGCGCGGCCGCAGCAGGCGCGAAAAGCAGGTATTGAGCGGGGACCCACATGAGGTCGTAGTACGCACAGGCCAGGAAGAGACTGGTTCCGGGCAGCGCCAATCCCGGCGGGATCGGAGCGCGCGAGAGGCGTAGCGCAAGCCACAGCAGAACCGGGGACGCGATGAGCAGGGCCACGCAGGTTCCCAATCGCGCGGAGAAGAGAGACTGCGCCAACACGGCATGGACGGTTTGGGGGGCCGTGGTCGAATCGTTGGAGTTGACGAAGTCCATGGAGAGATGGACGGCCAGCGAAAGCGCGGCGACCGTTGCTAGTCCTCCCACGAGCGTGCGGCCCCAATGACCGGCCTTCACGGGTGGAACCTCGGTTAGATCGTCATCAGAAATGGACGACTGATGCAAGATGCCGTGGCATTGCCAACATCGCTCGAATTCGGCGCTGTTCTGCGCGCCGCATGAGGGGCAGACGATGCCTCGATTGATGTGAATGCCGCTGTCGCTGTCGGTCAGGCGAAGGTTGTCGCCCGGCGTCACGGGGCGTGTGGAGCGCAAACGGGCTACGGCGCGGCCTGCGATGGGGTGATTGGGGTCCAGTCTTAGTACGTGTTCCCATGCCTGCGCGGCCAATTCGGATTGGTCGGCCACTTCGTACACACGCGCCAACTGCTCCCATACGGCGGTTTCAGAGGGCCACTGCTGAAGGATCTCCTTCAGTTCCGAGATCGCGTCCATGTAGCGGCCAAGGCGGTAGTAGGTGGCGGCAAGATAGCGGAGGACATTCAGCTTCCGCGTCCAGTTCTTTTTCAGTATGAGGAGATGTTTGATGGCCTCGTTGTATTCCCAGGCCATGTACAGCTTCTTTGCGAGCCGCCAGCGCTGCGCATAGTCATCCGGGTGGGAAGTGACGTACTGCGACAATTCTTCCAGGTCCGCCATCGAGCCACCTGAGTCCGCTGTGTATTGCGCCATGCGATTCCCGTTGCTCTCCGTGTGCGAGTACGCGCGAAGAGTCTACCGATGCGACTTCTTCTGCAGTTTCCGCTCCCGCGCCCTTACAAATTGGAGCGCCGAGTTGACCAGCCACGTGATAACCGCGGCGGCAGCTCCTGCTCCCAGCGCGCCAAAGAAGACGATTACGAAGACGGAGGTCTTGTCCCTAACGACCTGCATCACCCCATAGATGCAGGGAGCCAAACTCACGCCAAAGGCGATTAGCCAGAATGTCCAACCGGCTGCATCAAATCTCCCGGACTGCTTCTTTACCATGACTACTTTCTGGTTTGGGTTGTGGGGCCATTGGAATCCGAATTCGAAAGAGTGCGCCGCCCTCTGGGCTGCGGTCGATCTCGATGTCGCCACCGTGTTCATGGATGAGTTTGCGGGTGACAGCGAGCCCAAGACCGGTACCTTGGGTTCCCTTTGTCGAAAAGAAGGGTTCGAAGATTTTTCTACGCAGGATGTCGGGAACGCCCGGACCGTTGTCGGCAACCTCCAAGAAGAGGTCGCCGGATTCTGCTTGCCGGGCTTCAATGCGGAGAAATCCGCCCTGCTTGGGCACGGCTTCCGAGGCGTTGATCATCAAGTTCAACAGAACACGATAGACGCCCTGCGTCTCAATTCGCACGGGTTGTGTGGCCTGCGAGTAATCGACGTGAAGCTGAATTTCCTTTCGCACCAGCGTTTCCCGAAAGGTTTGAACCGCGTCATCGATCACCTCCGCAATCAAGCACGTCTCGAGGACTGGCGTGCGGGGTTTGGAGAAAGCCAGCATGTCTTCGACGAAGTTCGCGATGCGCTTCGTGCAACGCTTGAACACGGGCCAACTGCGTCTCACGATCTCCTGATTGTCGCGCTCAAGCCCTTGGTCGATGAGGTCGACGCTACCGCTCATGCCCGTGATGATGTTTTTGGTGTAATGGGAGAGGCCGGCGATTGCCTGGCCAATGGCAGCAAGTCGCTCCGCTCGCAGATTCTCATCGATCAGACGGGCGTTTGCGATCGCCGACGCCACCAGTCCACTGAACATCTCCATAATCCGGTTATCGATTTCGGTGAACGGGCCTCCGCCCACCTTGTTGACGACTTCCAGCACGCCGACAAGCTTGTCGCGGTCAACCAACGGGACCGCGAGCAACGAATGGGTCTTGAAGTGGCTGGTCTCGTCGGCGTTGCCGTAGAAGCGGGGATCCGCATGGACGTCGGGAACGTTGACGGTCTGTCGGGATGAGGCGGCAGCCCCTGCAATTCCTTGATTGAGCTTGAGGCGCACCATGCGCTTCAGGGCTTGTTGATCGCCGGATTCGCCCAAGGCCACTTCGAAGTACAACTCCTCTGCCACGGAATCATAGAGGAGTAACGAGCATGCCTCGGCTTGGGCAACGTGCTTGCTCTCCTCCATGATGGACTCGAGAAGCACATCCAAATCAGTGATAACGACGAGGAAACGGTGGACTCGATAGAGCGCGTCGACGATTCGCCGAAGGTCGTCCGGCGAAACAGCCAGCAGCCAGGGGGTGTACACATTGGGGCTTATAGTCATCTTCCCGCGGCACCATCGTCGAGCAATTGATCCAGAGTTGGTAAGGCATGATAGAGCACGTCTCCGACGACCTGCAAACTTCGCGGGTTCACTTTGTCGATCGTATCTCTGACGGTATGCCAGTTCGATTTGTGCTCGAGGGCCGATCCCCCGTACTCGAAATCAATGAGCACCATGGCGGGAATCTGGGCCAACCGGAAAGGCATATGGTCGTCTTGGACGGGCAGCGCTGCCGGCAGAAAGTGGCTTCCAAGTCCCAGTTCGCTTGCCTGCGTCCAAATGAGGGTGCTGAGCCATGGGGGGGCGCCAGGGTCGCGAGTAATGCCTAAGTAGGAATCGCCGATCATGTCCACATTGATCATGGTATGAATGGACTTGACCTCATTCTGCATCCGGAGTGCGCGAACAAATTCTCTGCTTCCGTAAAGGCCGTCCGTGTCGCTCCACTCCTTGAACGCTTCTTCTCCATCGAACCACACCAACCAGAGCGTACGTCCTTTCCGGGACGGCCCGATTGCGCGGGCCATTTCGAGCATCCACGCCGTAGTGGAGCCGCCGTCGTTGGCTCCGACAAATCGGATTTCAGGCATGTACTTCGTGTCGTAGTGATTTCCAAGAATGATGATGCCCGGCGTATTGCCGGCGATCTCCGCGATGACATTGACCATGTGGCGCTTGCCGATGGGGGTATCTGCCACGAATGCCTGCTCGCGCACGGTGACGCCGATCTTGCCGAGTTCCTCGCGGAGCATGGCGCGGAGGCGTTCCGCCTCGGCGGACCCGGGAGGCCTGGGGCCCAAATCGACGATGCGCTTCAAGTCATCGTAGGCGCGTTGTCCGTTGAACGGCGACTTGGCGTCCGCGTTCGGGCGCTGCGTCTCGTCCCTTTTTGCGGCTAAGCGCAAACCATAGGCGAAGAGAATAAGTCCGCAGAATGTCATCACGCCGAAGGCGATGATGAATCGCAATGCGGTGCGGCCTTGATAGCTCACGGATAAGCGGTCCCCGATGCGAAGTAGTGTTGTCGCATTATGGGCGCGCGTTCCTCCAAACTCAACCTCTCCGCTCTGTGCGCATCGACTCCGCGCAATGTCTGACAAACGAAACCACGAGCCAATCGGGCTGAGCGTCGTTGCGTTCCGGATGCCATTGCACACCGATGACGAACGGACGAGTAGGGTCTTCGACCGCTTCGATGATACCGTCCGGAGCTGTTGCCGACAGGACGTACGGGGCGGGGACGCTTCTCACTGCTTGGTGATGGGATGAACATATGGGGACGCGTGACGACGGCGCCATTTTCGCCAGCATGGTGCCGGGGACGACGTCCACCTCATGCGGCTGTTTTCGGCTGGGGTTGCCGTGCTGCCCAGCTTGCGGGCATTGGCTGGGGATGTCCTGGAAAATCGTGGCGCCGGCAGCGACGCACATTACCTGCATTCCGAGGCAGACTCCGAGAATCGGTGCGTTTGCTTTAAGTGCGGTGTCCAGCCAAAGGCGCTCGCTCTGCCAACGTTCCATGGGCAACGGCTGCGACTTGGGATGGGGTTCCTCCCCAAAAGCCTCCGCAGGGATGTCGGCGCCACCCGAGAGGATGATTCCATCCAATCGGGACATTGCCTCGGCGCAGAAGGACTCCGATGCCAAGGGCAGGATCATGGGAATTGCCCCCGCACCGTCAAGGGCGTCGGCGTAACTCGCCAAGCAGGCCGATTCACTCCACGGCCTGCCGCGTTCGGACACAAGGTAATCGCTCGTAACTCCAATCAATGGGCGTTTCATATCGCCTCCAATTCAACCGCCATGGGACCTGAGCAAGCGCCGAAAGTGGCGGGAGCGGCCCTCGTTGTGTGCTTTTCCATTCCATGCCCTATGCGCAGGGCATTTAGCCCGGATTTCTCACGAACACACACCATGATTTCTCGCAACCTGAGTATTGGCGAGACTTGCGACGTAAATCACAGCAACCTTCCGCGAACAGAGTGTGTTCGTGAGAAATCCTCATGGCGTAATCCTAAAGTCTTGCACGTGAGCATATTTCACCGGCGCGGCCAAGCGCCGGTGAAATATGCGGGTTAGGGAAAGAGAGTAGGCGATTCAAGCGCTTTCGAGCAAGCTGCTTGAGCAGAAGGTCGCTTTGAATGACTGCTTCCCCCGGTACGAGAGGTGTATTTCCTATCCGGGATTTTGCGAAATGTGACTTTTTCCTGGAAAATGGGTAATGTAGACTGAACTGCGCAATGAGAGATGGGGGAGGGGGGCGTTCGCCTCAATCCGTGTGACGAAATGTCCCGAGGCTCGTAATTACTCTCTGGAGACTCTTGCGACCGAGTCGGCTGCGCGTGCGGAGCGATGGGTAGCAAGGATGAGTTTTTGTGGAAACCTGCGCAACTTGACTCTAGTCTAATGCGGTGAGAAGTAGTTTTTTTTGTTTCCGTTCTCGCGCAAGGAGCTGATATGAAACGCGTTATGGCGATAGTTCGGAGTTTGATACCTGCCACTTCGTGCGCTGTGCTGGGCGCAGGCGGCGCACTTGCTCTAGTCGTAATTGCGGGCTGCTCGGATGGCCCCGTGACGAGCACTGCTGCTGCAACCACGCAGGCGCCCGCTGAGAAGAAGGTGTCTATTCCGGTTGAAGTCTCTGCACCCACACGGGGAGATATCGCAGAGTATTTCGAGACGACGACCCGCATCGAAGCGGAGAAGCGGGTGCAGGTAACCTCGGAAGGCGTCGGCAAGTGCATCAGCGTCAAAGTCGATGAAGGCGATAAAGTGAGCGCGGGCGACGTACTCGCGGAGTTGGATAAGTCGGAGTTGAGCGCTCAAATGCAGTCCGCCAACGCGCAGTTGCAGAAGCTCAAGAGCGACAATGATCGCGCGAAGCAGCTGTTCACCGAAGGCCTTTCCGCGAAGGCGGAATACGACAATGCGCGTTACGCGTACGAACAACAGTTGGCGAGCGTAAATCAACTTCAAGTGCAGATGGGCAACATGACTATTCGCTCGCCTATCAACGGAATCATTACGCAGAAGATGGTGCAGCACGGCCAACTGGTTTCGTCGGGGTCTCCCGTGTTTGAGGTTGTCGATCCCAACTCCTACATCCTGACGATCAAACCTCCTGAGAAGCTCGTTTCACGGATGAAGATTGGTCAGGTCGCAAAAGTTGGAATCGATGCTGTGCAGGGAGAGGAATTCGAGGCGAAGGTTCGCCGTATCAACCCGAGTGTCGATGCCCAGAGCGGGACAGTGAAAGTCACCCTGGATTTTGATGCCTCAATGATGGACCGGCTCCGGGACGCGGCTTTCGCGCGGGTTCGGCTTGTTATGGACACGCGACCCAACGTATTGCTCGTTCCGAAAGACGCGATTGTCGAGGAAAACGCACGCAAGTACCTCTTCCTTGTCGAGAAGCAGGACGCCGCGGCGGGGGTGCCAAACGATGAATCTAGCGAGCCTCTGCTTGTCGCGAACCGCGTAGAGATTGAGACTGGTCTTGAAGACAAAGATCGCATTGAGGTGGTCACGGGTGTTAAGGACGATTCCATGGTCGTTACCTTGGGCCAGCAGACGTTGAAGCCGGGCTCTGAGGTCAAAGTGACCACTATGGACGGAGAGCTGATGGCCAAAGCGGGGGCGAGCGCCGAAGAAGCGCTCAAGGCTGCGGACGCCGAACGGGAGGCCCAGAAAGAGAGTCAGGCCGCCGGCGCCAACTAATTCGACTCGTTCGCAAGGGGGAGAGGGCGCCGGAAGAACCTGAAGACTGCCGGACCGGCATTTCGACGCGTAAGGATTGGACCTTTCCTACCTGGTTGTGAGTGCGCGTTTGCCGCTCGCTCTTTTCGTGGAAGCAGAAGTTCGACAACCAACCGACAGTGGGATACATGTGAATGTCTGATCCGAGTACCGTCACGCAACCCAAGCACTACAGCTTGCCCATTCGCCGCCCCGTCACGATGGCGATGATCTTCGTAAGCTCGCTGGTATTTGGCTGGAAGTCATTTCAAGATCTTCCCATTAACCTCATGCCGGATATTTCGTATCCGACACTCACTGTCCGTACGGAATACGAGGGCGCGGCGCCCGAAGACATCGAGAAGCTGCTTACTCGTCCATTAGAGGAGACACTCAGTATCGTAGGCGGTCTCGTGGAAGTAAGCAGTATTTCCTCACCGGGTCTGTCCGAAATCGTGTTGGAGTTCAACTGGGGCACCGATATGAATCTCGCCCAGCAGGACGTCCGCGACCGCCTCGATCTATTCGACCCCCCGCGCGAGGTCACGGAAAAGCCGGTGACTTTGCGCTACGACCCCACCTTGGATCCTGTGTTTCGAGTCGCATTGACGGGAAGGGATCTTCGCGACATAGCGGATCCCGCCGAACGTGAGCGCCAGAGTCAGCTCCAGTTGACGGAGATTCGCGAAGCCGCGGAGCGGTATGTGAAGGGCGACCTGGAAGCGGAAATGGGCATCGCGCAGGTGGCGATTAAGGGCGGTCGCGAAGAAGAGGTTAAAGTCGAGATCGATTCAGACCGTTTGAAGAGCCTTGGGCTTTCCGTGGAGTTGGTCGCCGAGCAGCTTCGTCAGCAGAACATCAACTTGTCGGGCGGAAGTCTGCGCGAGGGTAAGACGGAATACCTTGTCCGTACTCGTAACGAGTGGGGGAGCCTTCGGGAGATTGAGAGTAGCGTCCTGAGCACTCCATCCGGCACGCAAATTCGGTTGTCGGAAGTTGCGGAGGTATCTATCGGGAAGACCGATCAGAAGTCGATCGTGCGCGTCGATGGCGTCGAAGCCGTCGAACTTCAGATCTACAAATGGGGTGATGCAAACACCGTGCGCGTTTGCAACACGGTGAAGGATCTGTTCGCATTCCCCAGGGAAAGGGGGATTCTCGAGAAGTTGTCGGAGAAGCTCAATAAGCCGTCGGACAGCGCGAATCTTCCCCCCCAACTTGCCGCCATCCAATTTGCACAGCAGATGCGCGAGAAGCACACCTTGTTGGAAAAGCTGCCGCCGGATGTTACTGCGCACGCCATCAGCGACCAGTCACGCTTCATAATCTCGGCGATCAAAGAAGTCCAGAATAGCGCAATCTACGGCGGTATACTTGCCGTCTTTGTACTCTACTTCTTTCTGCGGAAGCTGAAGGCGACGATTATTATTGGCCTTTCCATTCCGCTATCCGTTATCGCCACCTTTATCCCTATGTTTGCCCAGAACATGACGCTGAACATCATGTCGTTGGGCGGGCTTGCCATGGGCGTCGGAATGCTCGTAGACAACTCCATCGTGGTTCTGGAGAGCATTTTTCGCTGCGGAGAGGAAGGCGACGGCATCCTTGACGCAGCCGATCGTGGAACACGCGAAGTTACCGGGGCTGTGACTGCTTCGACACTCACGAGCGTCGCGGTATTTCTCCCGATTGCCTTTGTGCAGGGCGTTGCAGGCCAGCTCTTCCAAGACCACGCGCTGGTCGTGACGTACTCGCTTATGGCATCGCTCCTCGTTGCTTTATATCTCATCCCGACTATTGCATCCAGGTCCAAACCGGAATTGTTGCGCGAGCGCAACGTCGTCTGGTTGTTGAACGCGTATGGACGAACGGTGCAGGAGACTGGACGGCGCGGAATCGGTGCGGTCATCATGCTGATTCCATACACGGCACTGAGCGTGGCGGAATGGATCCTGGAGCAGGCCCGCGACAATTTCGGACCCCTCGCCGCATGGGTGTTCGGCACGAAAGGCCCAGGTGGAGGATCCGCGGTCTTACTGCCTTTGCGCATGGTTGTGGCAATTGTCCCTCTGATCGTCGTCAGTGTGTTGTTTGTCCTCCAATGCCTGATCGGTCTTTCGCAACAACTCTTTTCTACGATTTTGATTGTCGTCTCCGTGATTGCGATTTCTATAGCCTGGGCAGTCGGCAAGGTATTCCATTTCGTGTTCTGGATACCTCTTGAGCTTTTCAATCGCGGATTTGAGCTGATGCGCGGTACCTATACGCTGTTCATGCGAAGAGCGCTTCGGTTTAGCCCCGCGGTACTGGCGCTCGTCGCCGTGCTTGCCGTGCACTCGCTTTCTCTGGTCCCCTCCATGGGGCGTGAATTGGTGCCGCCTATGAAGCAGGGAGAGTTTGGGATTCAACTTGTCACGCCCGCGGGCACGCGTCTCGAAGAGACGGCGAGAAGAGCATTTGAAATCGAGAAGCTCGCTCTGGCTGTTCCAGAGATTGGCTCGGTGGCGGTCGAGATCGGGCAGGAAGACACCAGTGTGACTGCCGACCGCGGCGAGAATGTCGCGGAGTTTTCACTAACCCTCAAGAATCCGAAGCAAGACGTTGCGCGTCAGGACGAGATCACGGAGAAACTGCGCGTTCAAGTGAACCAACAGCTCCTGGCCTCCGACAAGGCCATCTTTACGCTGCCGTCGCTGTTCAGTTTCAAAACGGCGGTTGAGCTTCAGATTCGAGGCGACGATTACCGGGAACTGAAGCGGATAGGCGACGATGTGGTTGTGGCAATCGCCGATGTCGAAGGAATTAAAGACCTCGAACTGAACATGCGGGAGGGATACCCGGAGATCATTATTCAAATGGACCGGGATCTGTTGGCCGCGAAAGGCATCGTTCCCGAGGCTGTGGCAATGCGCCTGCGCTCGGAACTTCAAGGAGATCTGCCCACCGAATTCAGCCGGCAAGGAGAGAAGATCGACGTCCGCGTGCAGGCGGACAAGAACCTTCTGAACAGCGTCGAGGACCTTAGAAAGTTGGCTGTCAACGAGGGCCTGCCCCCGATTCCGTTGGAGGCTGTCGCAACCATCGAGGTTCAGCCCGGGCCCAGCGAAATTCGCCGTATCGATCAGCGCCAAGTTGCGATGGTGACGGGAAACGTCG
Source organism: Candidatus Hydrogenedentales bacterium (assembly GCA_041662805.1). GTDB lineage: Bacteria > Hydrogenedentota > Hydrogenedentia > Hydrogenedentales > SLHB01 > JAIBAQ01. The sequence goes on from JBAZRU010000060.1 coordinate 12,497, forward strand.
AAGGACGCGATCTTGGCGCCGTCATGGAGGATGCCTTGGCGCGAGTCAAGGATGTGTCGATACCTGCCGACTATCAGATCGTGGCGGGAGGTCAAAACCGCGAGTTGCAGGTGTCGCTGAAGAGTCTAGAGTTTGCACTCTTGCTTGCCGTGTTTCTCGTGTACGCGGTCATGGCATGCCAGTTCGAGTCGATTCGGGATCCCGCCTTGGTCATGGTCAGTGTGCCATTGGGGTCTATTGGCGTGATTTACGTTCTCGTGGCCATGCACGTCGACCTGAGCATCCTGGTGTACATTGGCGCAATCTGCCTAGCCGGTATCGTGGTAAATAATGCAATCGTTCTGGTGGACTACACGAACCTTCTCATGAGCCGCGGCATGGATCGTGTTGAGGCTATTGTCGAGGCAGGCCGTGTACGCATGCGACCCATCTTTATGACTACGCTCACGACGGTCCTCGGTCTGCTGCCGATGGCCATGGCGTCGGGCGAGGGCGATGAAATCCGGAGGCCGATGGCGATAACGATTATCGCAGGCCTCAGTTGCTCTACCGTACTCACCCTCGTGATCATTCCCATGATGTTCTACATGTTCGGCAGCCGCAAGCGGAGTCCCATCGTATGAGATTGACTCTGCCAGAAGTGGCCCTCCGCCGTCCGATAACCGTGTGGGTGATTGCGATTACGGTTATTGGATTGGGGATCATTGCGCGCTATCGGACTCCCATCGAGTTTTTGCCGCCGCTCGATTTCCCGTTTGTCTTCGTGCAAATCCCATACCTTGGCGCATCGCCGGAGCAAGCCGAAAAGGAAGTCGCTATTCCTGCGGAAGGCGAATTTCGTACGCTATCGAATCTGAAGCGCATTAGTACCACCAGTGATTCAAATGGATGTCGTGTTCAGTTGCTCTTCGAAATGAACACGGACATGACCAATGCGACGGCGGAGGTGCGTGACCGGATCGAGCGGCTCAAGCTCGTGTTGCCGTCAGAAATCGAGCAGATCTCCATTCGACGTTTCAATGCAAACACTCTGCCGATCATGGTGTTTTCGCTTTACGGCGGCCAAGATGACGAAGAGCTTGGATATCACATTCGGACCTTGCTCAAGCCGCGCCTCCAGCGCATCGACGGCGTCGCGGACATAACGCTGCATGGCCGCCCCGAGAAGGAAGTCCTAATCGAGTTCGATCAGGATGCGCTCGGGAGCCGGTCGTTGAGCCTGTTTGAAATCGTCAGCGCGCTTCGGCAAAGCAGCCTGAATCTCACGGTCGGAAACATGGTTGACGGCGATGCAAAGTACATCGTGCGCGCACTTGGGGAGTTCATTGCGCCGGAAGAATTGGGAGAACTGGTCGTTGGCCCCAACGCGGTTCGCCTGCGCGACGTCGCGCGCGTGGGATATCGAACCCGGGAAAAGGTGAGCGACTACTCGATCGACGGCAAGCCCGGAACCCTGATGCTGGTGTTGAAGGAGGCCGAGGCCAACACGATTAACACGTGCCAGGCCGTGGAACGTGAGTTGGCAAAACTGAAGGACGACCCCGACTTCAGAGGGGTCGAGGTATTTACGTTCTTCAATCAATCCGATACGATTGTGGCCGCACTGAACGGGTTGGTGCAATCGGGCGAATTGGGCGCCGTTCTCGCTGTCGTGATCTTGTTCCTGTTCATGTGGCGATTCCGACCGACCCTTATTGTCGCGTTTTCGATTCCGACTTCCGTGGTCTGCGGCCTGGTATACATCTACCTCTCCGGCATGACCCTGAACCTCGTCACTATGATTTCGTTTATCGTCGCCCTCGGCATGCTTGTGGACAATGCCATCGTCGTGATTGAAGACATCTACCGCCACCAACAACTTGGCTTCAGCCCGGAGGAAAGCGCAAAGCTGGGGACGATGGAAGTCGCAATGGCCATCACGGCTTCCACTTTGACGACGATAGTTGTTGCCATTCCGATGTTCTATCTGGACGCTGGCGAGATGTCCACGTACATGAAGCAATTCTTCGGGCCAATCACTGTTTCCCTGCTCGCCAGCTTGTTGATTGCACTGACCCTGATTCCGCTCGCGGCCAGTAAGATGGATCTTCGGCAAAAGCCTGGACTGGCAGGGTTGAGGCGGGTGCTTGGCTCTACCGAGGGGGATACGCCGGGCGAGTCCCAAAATCGCGCCCATGCCCACTTTGGCCACCTACCGAGATTGCATCCGCTTCGAGCGGTGATACGTGCCTACAGCGTGATTCTGGCATGGACACAGCGTTGGCGTCTTGCGACAATGACCGTTGTGGTCGCCGTGACTTTGGTGACGCTGATTCCTATGTACAAGCTGAATAGGCAAGGGGATCCGGCGGTCGATAGCAGGCGGATCGAGGTGGCTGTCGTTTTGGATCAAGGCTTCGATTTGGAGAGCGCCCGCGCCACCTTTGACAGCCTTCGCGACACCGTCGATACCATGCGGCAAGAGCTCGCGATCAAGAACATATTCTCGCGCTACTCGGCCACCGGCGGCGATTTCGACGTTTACCTTAAGACCGAAGAAGATCTGGCCCCCGGAGAGTCCTTGCCGTATACGACGGATCAGGTCTTGGACATTCTGCGCCAGCGGTTGCCCGCCAAGCTTCCCGGTGGAGAATTGCGGTTTGCCGTGGCCGAAGCTAGCGAGACCTCGGCGCGAGCATTTACGCTGCAGGTTCGAGGCACCGACTCGGAGATCCTTGAGAAATGCGCCGAGAATTTGAAAAGCCTCATGCTCGCCAGCATTCCGCAAGTATCCGAAGTGATAACGGACGTTGGCAAAACCCAGCAAGAAATTCAGGTAAACGTCAACACAACCCTGGCGGATGTTTATGGGCTCTCCCCAATGACGATCGCCCAGACAGTCGACTTCGCGCTGCGGGGCGTTCGGCTCTCCTATTTGAAGCAAGGCGGACGCGAAATACCCGTGTGGGCGCAGTTTCAAGAAGAAGATAGAAAATCAAAGGGCAATCTCGAGAACGTCATGCTGTTCGGGTCAGAAGGCGAGCAGGTTCCCATCAATCGCGTTGTCGACTTCGTCAAAGAAAAAAGCCCGCGAGCCATCAGCCGCGTTAATGGCAAGAACGTTGTGACCCTGACCGCAAAGCTGCGCGGCACGGACATGGGCTACGCCATGAACGGGCTTAAAGCATTGTTGGCCAGCTTTCAACTCCCCCAGGGCTACAACATCGAATTTGGCGACGAACTCATGAACCTTGAAACCAACATGAGTAGTTTCATCACGTCGCTGGTCATGGCGGTGATTCTGGTGTACTTGGTGATGGGGGCCCTGTTCGAGTCATACCTCCTGCCCATTTCCATCCTGTCCACGCTGCCGTTGGCCGGCGTCGGGACCGTGTGGCTGCTTTATCTCACAGATACCCCGATCGACATCGTCGGCATGATCGGTATGATCCTCATGGTTGGCGTCGTCGTCAATAACGGCATCGTGCTCGTGGACTATATCAACCAACTTCGCGCACGCGGCGTCCCTCGAGCCGAAGCGGTGCTCAGCGCTGGTCACGACCGGTTCCGCCCGGTCATGATGACTGCCCTTACCACAATCCTCGGATGCGTTCCCTTGGCCATGGGTGGCGGCATCGAGACTGAAGTCTCCTTCACAAGCCTCGGACGGGCACTCATCGGCGGCCTAACGTCTGCAACGTTTCTGACACTCTTTATCGTCCCCATCACCTACACGCTTGTGGACGACGCCCGAGAGTGGTTTGCCAATTTCTTTGGCAGCCTTATGGACAGCATGCGTGGAACCTCGCGAACGGCCGAGGAACCCGTGCCGCCACTTTGACATGCTTTCACATCCTTTGCTACACTCTTAGACACTCAGTGGGCGGTTAGCTCAGGTGGTTAGAGTACTTGCTTGACATGCAAGGGGTCACTGGTTCAAGTCCAGTACCGCCCACCATCTCTAAACTTAGCT
>JBAZRU010000061.1:0-16216 GCA_041662805.1 Candidatus Hydrogenedentales bacterium
GAAAGCCGCGCCAAATTGCGCCGAAGTTCGTATACATGCGGACATGCACGACGTCTTGGCCGTCGAGGCAATGCCCCCATTCTCCGCGCGCACGCCAGGTGCGTGCTAGGCGCAGGTCTTCGAGAATCTCTCCCTTCACCGCTTCGTGACCGCCCACGCGATAGTAGGCATCGCGATTGACGAGAATACACGCGCCGTGGGCGATTCCGAGCGAGGGGTCTTTTCGCCACAGCGAAAGCGGAGCGGGAAACGACGTCATGACCAGAAAGTTCAACATGGGCATAAACAACTGTTCCCAGAAGCTTACGGCAGTGAGGCGCGGCCACGCGGATAGGAGCGTCGCCTTGCGGCGTTCCGCTTCGCGCAGCAAGCCTTCGGCCGCGCCTGGCTGAAGCTCGGTGTCGGCATCCAGAAACAACATCCAAGGGAATTGCGCGGCGGCCGCCAATTGCCAGCAGGCAAACGGCTTTCCGCACCACCCGGCGGGGAGGTCGGCGACGGTCGCGAGGCGAACACGCGCGTCCCGTTCCTGGTAGGCCTCCACGATAGCGCCCGTGTCGTCGGTGGAGTGGTCATTGTACACAATGATTTCGCCTACGCACGACCCTTGACGCAGCGCGGCTTCGAGGCAGGTTCCGATGTTGTGCGCCTCGTTGCGCGCGGGAATGAGAATCGAGACTGCCGGTGTCGAATCGCTGGCGTGGTTTGGCTTGATACGCGGCCAGCCAGCACAATTCCACAAAACGGTTGCCAGTAGAAACAAATCAGTGGCCAGGATTAGCCAGAGCAGTATTATCACGCTTCCTCCAGATTGACCTGAGGCATCTTGTTACTAAGCGATTGGATTGCCCATTCCATGCCGCCGCAGCCATTCGCATGCGAGCGAGCGCACCTTCATTTCGCGGAGACGCCGACGCTTTGCAGCAGGTCATTCACTGCGTTTGCCACTTCCTCGATTTGTCTATCGGTTGCTTTGCCGTACGTAGTGAAGACTATCCGCCCTTGGGTGTCGATAACAAACACGCTGGCCTCTTTCACGTGGCAATCGTATTGTTCGGTTGTTTCGCCGCTCCAATCCATCATGATAGGGCGATCGACCTGCTTCCGGAATAGAAAGCGGATGGTCCCTCGCATCAGCTCGGGAACACCCTTGAGCAGGGCAACGCCGTCCACATCGATCATATCCCGGTATCTCGCATAGAGGGGGCGCACCCACCCTTCGATTTGTTCGGACCCTTCCCGGTCGGCAAACAGCAGCACACTGACCTTCTCCTTGGGGAACTGGTAGGTGTGCGACTTGCCAAATTGATCCTCCAAGGTAAAACCGACTGCGTGCGCAGTTGCCGCACTTGCCGCCTGCATCCCATCCGTGGGCATGTCTTCGACCTCCTTCGGCGATTCGTCCGAAGCAGCCGAGTTCTGCTGCGTCGTCGCACTTGTCGTGTCCGAGGTTGCCGGAGCGGCATTTACGGCGCCACCGGCCAGCAACGGACCAATGCACATTGCAAGCAACAGCCAGCGAGGAGGATTTGCGGACATGGGTGCGGGATCCTTGCACAGCGCCCTTTCGGATTATCCGGCCGGTCTCCACCGAGGGACCGAGGATTCTTGGGCTTCGCGGGCACACTATACGTTCCGCGACGCGCTGTGTCGAGTCGCTTGCAGCACCACGCCTGCTACACCTCGGGGTCGAAAACAACCCGGCTCAACTGAGCTGTTGCCTCGATAATTGGACTGTGCCCCGCGCCCTTTAATTCACAAATGCGCGCGTGCGGCCAGACCTGTTTCCAGAGGACAACGGATTCGCGCACGGCTTTGAACGAACGTTCACCGTATACGAGGTCCACCGCTGCTTCAATCCCCGCAAAGGATCTATACGAAGGGAATTTCGCCAACCCCCGGATTGCGCGGAGGGTCATTTCGTGGTCGACCTTTTCAAAAGATTGGGTGAGGCTCGACTTACCGGTTCGCTTCCCACGAAGGGCCGAGTTGGTGAACCATCGGCCGAGCTGGTTGGCAAAAGTCGTGAAGTACGCGCGGCGTCCGAATTCGCCCCACGTGAAGACTTTGAAGTAGAGGGGCATGTAGGCGAAGGGGTCGATCAAGACCAAGCGGCGGACCTTGCCGCCCAGGTGTTTCGCGGCCATCAGCGCAAGATTGCCTCCGCCGCAATACCCTACAAGCGTTACGGGCGGATTCTGAATTCGCTCGATCTCTTCGGCCAGCAGCCGTGCAATTTCTTCGATGTCCCAATCGCCGCCGGGGGCGGGCGAGTTGCCGTAGCCGGGAAGGTCCACGCTGTAGAACACACCCTCGGTGGGCATGTGACTGACCAGAGGCTTGAATGTCCGATGGTTTCCCGCCCACCCGTGTACTCCCAGGTACGGCGTGTCCCCTTCGCCGTAACGCTCAACGTTCAAGGGCCTGAACCCGCTCGGCGGTCAAGCGGCCCCCCAGCACGACCATGGGCATGCCGGTACCGGGCGTCGTGCTCGCGCCAACGTAATAGAGTCCTTTGACCATCGTTTCGTAGTTGCGCGCGCGAAACGGTCCAACTTGGAAGAGCGTGTGCGCCGCGCCGAATGCCGAACCGTCGAAGAGACCGAACTGCGACCGCCAATCTTCCGGCGTGTATACGGCTTCCGTCACAATGCGGTCTCGCGATAGGCTCACGCCATGGGATTCGAGCCGCGCCAGGATTCGACTTTTGACACGCTCGGTTTCGGAAGCCCAGTCCACATCTCCCAATTCGCTGATCAAGGGCGTGGGCGCAAGGACAAACATCGTCGTGTCGCCTTGCGGCGCGAGGCCGGGGTCTGTTTCCGAGGGGAGACTGACATAGAACGGGAGGTCGTTGGGAATCCGTTTGTTCGCGTTGAGGTCGTCGAAGGCGCCACGGTAGTCGCTGGGCAGGAATATCGTGTGATGCCGGAGTCCTTCCAGTTTCCCCTTCACGCCCCAGTAGAACGTCATGACGCCGCAGGTCATGCGTAGTCCTTGCATCTTGTGCGCGAAGTGCCGTTCCAGGCCGTTGGTTTGCAGCAGCGTGGTATCCGTCGTGGGCACGTCGACATTCGAGACGACGATTGGGAAGCGGAGCTTCTCGTTGCCGTCAAACTCAATGGAGGTGACGTGTCCGAGTTGCGCGTGTATGGTGAGGACCTTTCGGTTGGTCTGGATCTCCACACCAATTTCGCGGGCGAGCCGTTCGATGCCTTGCACGAGGCCGTAGATGCCGCCCTTGGGCAGCCACAGTCCGTAGGCCAACTCGCCGTAGGGAAGAATGGAGAAGAAACCGGGCAATTCGTGCGGCGACCCGCCGAGATACATCGCGTAAGATCCTAAGGCCTCTTTGATGTGCTTGCTCTTGAAGAAGCGTCCGAGTTCGCTGTACAGCGAGCGCCACACACCGAGGTACGACATTTGACGAGGAGACAACGCGGTAATCCACCGGAGCGGCGTATCGACGTTGCGGTTGACCAGCTTGGTAAAGGCCAAATCAAACTTGACGGACGCATCGCGCAGCCACGCGAAGACACGCGGGCTGGAGCCAGGTTCCAGACGCTCGCACTCTTCAAGCAATTGCTCCATGTTGCTGGAGAGGGTGAAATGCGCGCCGTCGGGCCATGTGAAGCTCACGGATGGATCGACGGGCAGGAGCGTGACGTAGTCGCTCAGCTTTTTACCGGCGGCGGCAAAGAGTTCCTCGAAGACCCACGGATAATTCAACAACGAAGGCCCAGTGTCGAAGCGGAAGCCGTCCAGTTCGAGAAGATTTGCGCGGCCGCCAACGCGGCCGTTGGCCTCGAAGATGGTTACGGGATGGCCGGCCAAGCGAAGGTGTATGGCCGCGCTAAGGCCGCCGAGGCCTCCACCAATGACGGCAACGGGCCTGCTTGTGGGTGCGTCTTGAGAATTCATCATGGCGGTATCGACTACCATCCGAGATACGCAAGGGGCAAACGCCAGTATTTGCTTGCGGGCAGTACGCGGAACTTCTGCGACATGGGAACGCTTTCCCGGTGCGTCACTCCCTTTGCGCTGGCGCAAATGCGGTCGTTCAGTTGACCGTACACGTCGATGCACGCCTGAATGGCGGTTCGGCTGTCCGCGCTGAATGCGTCGACGTTCGCCAAGGCGCGCTGGTAATGGTCGCGGGCGATGGCGCCCACCTTTCGGACGACTCGACTCAAGGCCGCGTGCTGGCTCGCATCGGCCGTGCTGACTTTCGATAGGCCCTCGGCCCGCAGCAGGTCCAGGGGCAAGTATTGTCTCCCCCTCCGTTCGTCGTCGGCGACGTCTCGGACGAAGTTCGTGAGTTGCAGGGCGATGCCCAGATCGCGCGCGGCGGTCAAGGCTCGATCAAACTGGGTGGGGCTTGAAGCGCCATACACGTGGGTCAGGAAATAGCCCACGACAACGGCGCTACCGTAGACATACGAATCGACGAGGTCGTCCTGCGTTTTGAACGGACGCGGGTGGATGTCCCGTTCCATGGCGTCCATAAAAGCCCTGTAGTATTCGGCGGGAATGCGCGTCTCACGCACGACATGCGCAAATGCCGCCAAGAAGCAAGGTACTCCGGCCTCCAGCGCGCTCTGGATCGATTCGACGCGAAGGCCGCGTTCGAAGGCGTCGCGCCATTCGCGCAGACGGAGAGCCTTCGCGGCAGGGGAAACCGGAAACGTGTCCACCACTTCATCCGGGTAGCGCACCGCCGCGTAGATGGCTTCGACTTGGGCACGCTTTGCGGGAGGCAGAAAACGCGTTACCGCGAAGAAGCTTGAACTGTAGGTCTGAAGCACGGTTCGAGCCTCGCGCGTGATGACGCGCCAAGCGGCTCCGGAGCCGTGCGACGAAATTGCCTTGTTACGCGTTCGCGATTCCAGCGCAGCCCACTGCGCCTCGCTCCACACGCACTCGCATTCAATACGTTGCGCCATGAGGATTTCTGTTACCCTTGCAGTACCCACGCGCTCAGGCGAACGTGGACAGCCATGCCTACACTATACAATTATTCATGACAGCCGGGGAAATCTGAAGCGGACTGAACCGGTTTTGCCGCCGCGGCCGGAAACATTTCCCGCATGCACTGCCGGCTCGCGTCGAATGGGGAGACCCACGCGGCCTGGGCCCAAGCTACGATCTGACGCTTGGGGAGGGGCTTCTGGAGAGGGAGGGCTGCAAGCGCCGACGACAGGGTAGTCAATGTCGCCCGTTTAGCCATGAGACTCCAGGCCGCGTGGGGAGGGGTTATGATACGCGTGACTTTCGATCGCTCTTTTGAATCGCTTTCCCGCGACTGCGAACGGTACGTCTTTGTATGCTTCATGTGAAGAATCTCGCTCAAGGGCCGTAGCCACTTTCAACTTCACGGTCTCATTGTACACTATATGTCTCAAATATGTCTAATATAACTTTCAGAAATCAAGCCGCATTCCCGCGAGAGAAAGGAAGTCACGACTCGCGCTCGTGCATTGCAAACCAGGCAATCGTTTATAATATTCATTAACATCTTCAACTGCAACTACTTACAAACAAGACTTCATCATATTCCAAAGATAGACAACAACTATACAAAGATGATATAAAGAAGAAGACATGGAACAACAGAATCGCCACCCTATCCAGATTGCGGCGGCCCGAACCGGCCTTTCGTCGCATGTCATCCGAATGTGGGAACGGCGCTACACGGCCGTGAATCCCATTCGCACCGCCAGCAACCGGCGCCTGTACTCCGACGACGACATCGCGCGATTGCGACTGCTCTATCGGGCAACGCAATTGGGTCGGAGCATTGGTCAGATTGCCGGCATGACCAACGAAGTCCTACGAGAGCTGGTAGACGCGGACGAGCAGGGCGCCACATTCGATTTGAGTGGAATCGCGTCTTCCCCGGTACGGCACAAGAAAGCAGGCGAGTTTGTGGAGGCGGGAATTCGGGCCATAGAAAGCATGAACGGCCAAGCCCTTGAGCAAGAATTAGCGCGAGCGGAATTGGCGCTTCCGCAGGCGCAATGCATCGAGTGCGTTGTAGCTCCGCTCATTCAGGAAGTCGGGGACCGTTGGCGCACCGGCGCCCTGCGAATCGGTCACGAGCACTTGGCGTCGGGCATCCTGCGCACCTTTCTAGCGTTGATGCGGCAAGGATTGAGGGCACCTGCGGACGCACCGTGCTTGATTGCCGCCACGCTGACGGGACAACACCACGAACTTGGGATTCAGATGGCGGCGACGCTTGCAGCAATCGACGGGTGGCGGGTCACGTATCTAGGCCCGAACCTGCCCGCCGAGGAGATTGCCGCCGCCGCGGCCATCCTCAATGCGCGGATTGTTGCGCTCAGCTTCGTTTACCCGCCCGACAATGCGCAGCTCCATCGCGAGTTGAAGCGATTGCGGCGGTCTATCCCCCACTCTGCGTCTATTCTCGCTGGAGGAAGGGCAGCCGGCGCGTATGCGGATTCACTCGCCGAAGTTGGCGCGTTGCGGTTGTCGACGCTCGCCGAGTTTCGAAGCGAGCTGGAACGTCTTCGCGCCGTGGTCTAAGCGCAGGGGGGTGCCTAAAGGAGTCCGCAATTCCCGTGATTCTCCCTTCTCACTGACACTATTTCACACCCGCCGCGGTCATATAGTCTGCTTGTGATTGTTTGTATTCTACGAGCGGGACTATGCGCGCCGCATGGCGCGATGAATAAAGGGCGCGCGCAGACCGTCGATGAGGTGGGAGGTTTACTGAATGCTAGCTTTCGTACTCGTTTCGCTGGCCTTGAGTGCGGGCGTAGAACCCAAAGTGTATGCGCTCGACGCTGGGTTGGATGTTTGGGACGTGTCCATTGCCGACTTCAACGGGGACAAGCGCGGGGATATCGCGGCCATTTGCGCCGACCCGGTATCGCGTCCGGTCAAGAAGCAGTTGGCGTTGTTTCTAGCCGACGAACAAGGGGCCTACCCGGCAAAGCCCACCGTGATCCAACAACTCGACCCGTTGGTTGGAGCACTTTTCACTGCCGAGGTAAGTGGTGCGGCGCCCGTTGAGATTCTCGCCGTTTCAGCGGACGGGTGCCAAGCCTTTGGGCTGTCCGATGGGAAGTTGAGCGTGGTTCGGGACATCCCTTTTGTCTCCCTCTATCCCAGCGGATCGAAGCAACCCGCCTTTCTTGAGAAGGCCGCAATCGACCTTAACGGCGATGGGCTCGACGAATGGCTTGCCCCCATGGCGATGGGCTTCGACGTACGCAATGCCGAAGGACTGCTGGCGTCGGTGCATTGCGACGTCGATTCGGGCGTGCGCACGGGCAGCGGCATGGAGATTACCAACAAGTACCCTGCGTGCAAGGCCTTCGAGTTGCCTGGGCAGAAAAGCAAGGCGATAGCGTTTCTCAGCGACGAGAATGCCGATTTTGCCTTCGGCGAAGGATGGAGCGAGACCAAGCGGTTCAAGATCCCCATCAACTTGGACGACAAGTGGGACACCAGCGCCGACATGAACGACATCAACGGAGATGGTTTCCCCGACCTGATCGTCACGCAGACCCAGGGCACAATCAATCTCAGCGTGTTGACCCAGGTCTACATCGCCACGGGTCCCATGGAATATCCGAACGAACCCAATGCGCGCTTCGAATCAAAGGGGTCGTTTGCAGCGCCCATCCTGAAGGATGTCAACGGCGACAAAAAACTCGACGTGGTGTTCATCAACATTCCGTTCGGGGTGAAGTTCTTCGTGAACTACTTCATGTTCAAGCAGGTGGGCGTCGACTTACAGATCTATCTGTACAACGGAACGGGGTTCGGAAAGAAGCCCGACTACTCGACGAGCGTGTCCATCGCCGCGCCCGACGGCAAGGAGCAGAATGCGTACGTGTTGGGCGACTTTAACGGCGACGGCAACACCGACGCGGCGTTTGGAGCCGGGGCCGACAAGCTGCTGCTTCACGGAGGAGGCGATGTGAAGTTCATTTCGCCAAAGCCGTATGCCTCGATCAACGTGCCGTCCTTTGGGGTGGCGCGCGCGTGCAAGTTGAACGACAATGCCGCCGAGGATATCGTGATCATTCACCCTGGAATAAAGAACAAGGAACGGATCGAGGTGTTGGTCTTCTAGGGGGAGAAAGGCATGCGATGTTCGCCCTATTTCGCCGCGTAGCACGCAGCCTGGCAACGTCGTGGCTGAATCAGCTTAATCCTAACTATCGGGAAGTCCCCATGAATGATCTATCTTCGTTCGGCGATCTGGACGCGTGCATGGCAGCGTCGGAAACGGCTCCGGTCTTCGTGTTCAAACACAGCACCTCGTGTCCGATCTCCGCGGAAGCCTATCGCAACGTAGCGCGCTATGTGGCGGGTGCCGCGCCGGAAGACCCGCAGGTGTGGCTTGTGAAGGTGATCGAGGATCGTCCCGTCTCCAACAAGCTCGCCGAGAGCCTGGGCGTTCAGCACAAGTCGCCTCAGCTTATCCTCGTCCACAATCGCGCGGCCCTTTGGTCCGCTTCGCATCATGGCATCTACGAGAAGCGCATCAGGGAGACCGTTGCCGAATACAGCCCGCGTAATCCCGCGCATGAAGGATAGTGCGATGGCAAAGAAGACCGCGACTCCAGTCTCCGGCATAGGAAGCGTCCTGAAGGCGCTATCTGCGTTGCCCGCCAAGGGGTTTTCGTCGAGCCAGCCTTTGGTGACGGCCGCGTTTCGGCTTCCTCTAATGAGTGTGGAAGCCCTGGTGGCGCTGGCCAAGGTGTATCGCGTATCGCAGCGCGAAGTCTTGGCGCTCGTGACGGATCAGTTGAGCGGATTGCGCGACAACAGCGACGCCATCAAATTGATTGAAGAGCTGGCTGGACAGGTCTCGTTACGAAACGCAACCAAACATACGCTGGCCCTGACCAAGGGTTCGCTCCAATTCCTCAACGACTTGTCCGAAAAGCTCGGCGTGCCACGCGATGCGATTCTCACTGGATTCCTGAGCCTGGCCGGGGCCGATCTGGAATCGATTACCCACCGGCAGCGCAAGAGGGTGCAAGAGGCGCTGTCCATTGTCGAAGAATTGCGCTCGCGAGCCGAGTCGGCGGAGGCCGATCTCGTGAACGTACTCGGCGGAGAGCACCCCATATCCTGGCAGTCGCTAACTTCTGGCATCGTCGCGGTGCAGGACGAATTAAAGAAAGAGCTGCACGCGTTGAATCGGGCCACCCCTGCCTCTCCCACGACGCAACCGCCGCTGAAAGCGGCCTCCTCCACCGAGGCGAAGAAGAAGCCAAAGCCCAGAGCCAAGGCGTCCCCGGCCAAGAAGAGTCCGCCGAAGAAGCTAGCCTCCAAGAAGGTGATCACACGCAAGCGGACCTGAGTCACTTCGGGCCTCCTCCCCTCTCTCGCGATCGGCAAAAGGCGGAGAAAGCATGGGGCCTGCACACTGGCAGGCCCCACGCCTGAACTGACTTCCGTTGCCGTGTTACGCGGCGCCGGCCTCTGTCTCCGGCTGGGAATCGTCATCCTGGCGTGTACCGCCAAGCCGCGGCACGAGCATGGGCACCCGCTTGCGGTACTCCGCATACGAACGGCCATGGATGTGCTCCAGGTCCCGTTCCTCGAAACGTATGGCGACGAGGATGTATGCGGTGGTCATGACCGCGAACACCAAGTGGGCCACTGTCATCGTCGGGGTTGCCCAAAAGGCCATCAGCCAGCCGACATACAATGGGTGACGCACATGCCGGTAGGGGCCGGGCGTGGCAAACGCCAGTTGCCGGTACTCCTTTCCGCGCAAGTGCAACCAGACCTGCCGCAATCCGAACAAGTCGAAGTGGTTAATCAGGAACGTAGTCGCGAGCACCGTAAGCCATCCCGCGACAAAGATGGTGTGCATGACGATCTGTCCAACCGGGTGATCGATCTGCCAGACGATTCCGCCCATCGGGCTCCACTGCCAAAACAGCAGGATCAGCGCGAGGCTTGAAAACAGCACATAGGTGCTGCGCTCCGCCGCGTGCGGGATTACTTTCGTCAACAACTTCTTGAATCCTCGCCGGGCCATCACGCTGTGTTGGACCGCGAAGACTCCCAGCAGCGCCACGTTAATCAGGAGCGCTTTTCCGAGCGGATCCGTGGGAATCGAATCGATCGATTTCGGGACCACGATGTTTCCGACGAATCCCATTGCGTACAGGAATGTCACGAAGAATATGGCGTAGGACGCCACTCCATATGCGAATACGATCACCTTACTCATTGCCCTTACCCTTATCGTTGCTGAACATCGCCCAGAACAATCGGTCCACGACGGTGCGGACCTGTGCACCCACTTCGCCTTCCAACTGCCTTCGCATCGCTTCCGCGTTCGGGTTGCCCGGTTGTGCGGAATCGGCGTGCGCCGCCGGCAAGCACTCCTCTGGATTCGCACTTACAGACTGGCCATGGTTCTCCGAATTCGACATCATTCACTCTCCTCGCCAGACCAGCCTTGCAGTGTCCGAATGATCGTTGCACCCGGCATGGTGTGCATTAAGCAGAATGCGGGCCAACATGTCGCAGAGCGCGTCAAGGCTATGCAGGTCAGTGATTTGGCGCGGGAGAGGAGGCCTTCGGCCCATTCGCGGTGGATTGCGATTCGCGAAATCCCGCGACGCGCGGTCGCGAAATCCCGCGAGCGAAGCGTGCAGGGAATCGCGTCACGATGCGCGCGTGATTCCCAGGGCTTTCATACGCGAGGTCAACGTGGAAGGACTCAGGCCAAGCATGCGCGCGGCCCCTTGCTCCCCGGCGATGCGCCAATTGCAGGCATCCAAGGCGCGAACGAGATTGTCGCACTCGAGTTGGCGAAGCTCATCGCTGGTCAAGACGCGTCCGTTGCCGGGCGATTGTGCGGAGGAGGCCGTTTGCCGGGCGTCTTCCCGTGGCGCGCCGAGTGCCCGTTCCAGGTTCAGGCGTCCGTCGCGCGCCGTGATCACGGCGCGTTCGATCACATTCTGAAGTTCGCGCACGTTTCCGGGCCACGGATACTCCATCAGCGTACGTGCGCATTCCGGTGTCAAAGGCGAAATTGCGCGACCGAGTTCTGTTGCCACGCGTTGCGCGAAGGTTTCGGCCAACGCGACGATGTCGTTTCCGCGATCGCGGAGAGGTGGCGCGTGAATTGGGAAGACATTCAAACGGTAGTAGAGGTCTTCGCGAAACTGGCCCCCCTTGATAGCTTCTTTCAGGTCACGGTTTGTGGCCGCGATGACGCGCACATTGGCGTGTCTCGTCACGGAACTTCCCACCGGCTCAAACTCGCCCTCCTGCAGTACCCGCAATAACTTCGCCTGCAAATCCAGCGACAACTCCCCCACTTCGTCCAAGAAGATCGAGCCGCCATCCGCAAGCGCAAACCTGCCTTCACGCTTGGAAGTGGCTCCCGTGAACGCGCCTTTCTCGTGGCCGAAGAATTCACTTTCCATCAGCATCGCCGGGATAGCCGCGCAGTTCACCTTGACGAGCGGGCGGTCCTTCCGCCGGCTCGCGTCATGAATCGCCCTGGCGATCAACTCCTTGCCGGTCCCGGTCTCGCCGAAGATGAGGACCGATGCCTCCGTCTCGGCCACCTGCGAGATTTCCTCCAATACGCGAAGCATTGGCGCACTCTTGCCGAGTATGCCGTCGAAATGGCGGACTTCCCGCAACTGCTCTCTGAGATACTCGGTTTCAACGCGCAGGGATTGGATCTTGCGCTCTGCTTCAATGCGGTCGTTGACGTTGCGCAGGATGAGCACGTGAAATGGCTGTGCGTGGATTCGATAGGTCGACAAGGTCACCTCCGCCGAGAAACGCTCTCCATCGCACCGTTTCGCCGTGAGTACCCCGGGAATCCAGACGCACTGTTCACCCTGTGGTCTTCGCGAGACCTCCTCGATGAGCTGTGTCAATCGCTTCAAGTCATCCTCGGTCAGGCAATCCCCGAAACAACGCCCGGCGAGGTAAGAGGATGGAGCGCCAAGAATCTTCTCCGCCGCCGGATTCACGACCGTGATCTTCAGCGACTCATCGATCTCGATGATGGCATCCATCGCGCTGTCGATGATACAGCCGAGCTTCTGTTCTCGTTCGGCCAACGCCTGCTCGGCCCGCAGGCGTTGCAACTCCGCCGAGGCCCTTGCCGCGAAGATGCGGATGATTGCGAACGCGCGCTGGTCTTCGGGCATAGGGCGAAGGTCCAAGACCGCCAAGTGGCCGATGACTTTGCCATGCGGGTCTTTCAGCGGTACCCCCAAATAACTGACCGCCCCCAGCACCTCAATCTCGGTGTGGTCGGGATACAGCGCAAGGATGTTGTCGGGATAGTGCACCAGCCTCGCGCCGTCCACAACTTGCTGGCAAGGCGTGCCGTCAATACCCTTTTCCCAGTCGGGTATCCAGTCGTTGCCCATCCAGAATGCCAAGGCTCGCAGCGTCCGCTTCTCCTCCAAGTACTCGGTAACCCAAGCTCCATGGGTGTCCAGTGCGTCCGCCAAGCTTTTCACGAGAGAAGCAAAAAACTGCTCGCCGGTTTCTGTTGCGGTTCCTTCCACGATACTGCGCAGTGCTGCATATTCATCGGGAAGGCGCAAAGGCGTTCTGGCAGGGTTGGTCATGGCTCTCGACTCGTTTTGTGTCTGGACAGCGATGCTCTCAGGCGCGTCCGCCTGTCAATGAGTTTAACACACCGTATGAGCTATATTTCACCCAGGCGGGAGGTTCGTGGGGGCAGGCAAACTCGCAGGGTTTAGCGTTTTACGCATATTGACGATTGACAAACAAGCAAACTTCATTTAGACTTCCGTTTGTGCAAGAAAATCACACGATTCGAGTGTTAACGCGTCTGACTAGCGTGCTAACGATGAAATTCCTGGTGAAATTGAGGTAGGCGACAGTCGGGGAAGGCTGTCAAACACGGTGGGCGCAGTATGCTTATCGAATTTCGTGTTTCCAACTTCCGTTCGTTCAAGGGCGAACAAGTCTTCAGTCTCGTGGCAAGCAAGGACTCCTCGTGCCCTGGAAACCTGATTCCCTGCGAAAAGTTCAACCTTCTCAAAGGGGCAGTAATCTACGGGCCCAACGCCTCGGGCAAGAGTAATCTCGTCAAGGCAATCTCGTTCATGGACTGGTTCATCCGGAACTCCGCCACCAGGATGAACCAAGGCGACAAGATTGATGACATCATTCCGTTCCGTCTCGCACTGGAATCGAAGACCCAGCCGTCGCTCTTCGAAATCACGATGCTGGTGAAAGGCGTGCGCTACGAGTACGGGTTTACGGCCACGACCGACCGCGTGTTCGACGAATGGCTGGTGGCGTGCCCGCCCGACGGTCGACGCCAGCGGTGGCTCGAACGGCAATGCAATCTCGAGACGGGACAAACGTCGTGGGCATTCCGTGGTCCGCTGAAATCGGTCAAAAAGATATTGCACGAGCGCACGCGCGACAACGGCCTGGCGCTATCTCGCGGCGCGGAACTCAACATCAAGCTGCTCAGCGATTTGTTCATGTGGATCCGAGAGAAACTGTGGGTGTTCGACCTTTCGAACCGCCCCGTCGCGTTGATGCACAAGACGGCGGAGCGCTTTAAGCACGACCATATTTTCCGCGAGCGCGTCATCGAGCTGGTGCGCCAAGCGGATTTCGGCATCGAGCGCATCACTGTCGGCGACGATTTCATCCGCCCGCAGGATCTCCCGGAGAAGTTGAAGTCGCTGCTGTCCGAGAAGGCCATGCGCGACATGGTATCGTCGAGCTTCAACGTGCACACGATCCACAAGGTGCACGGCACGGAACTTGAGGAGCGCTTCGATTTCGAGAAGGACGAGTCGAACGGCACGCAGCGATTCTTTGCGTTTGCGGGTCCATTCCTGGATGCGCTGAGCCGCGGCGTGGTGATGATCGTCGACGAGCTTGAAAGCAACATGCACCCGCTGTTGACGCGCAAGCTGGTCGAACTGTTTCAGAGTCCCGAGGCGAACCGGCGAGGGGCGCAGCTCATCCTCGCAACGCACGACAGCACGCTCATGGAGCCGACGCTGTTCCGCCGCGACCAGATCTGGCTTGTAGAGAAGAACGAGAAGGGAGCCTCGGAGATCTTCTCGCTCTACGACTTCAAGGCCAAAGACCGGCCGCGCAGCACGGAGGCGTTCCAGAAGCACTACATGTCGGGCCGCTACGGCGGCGTGCCGAGTTTCGGGCCCATCTTCGAGAATCTGGAAATCAACTGAGTTCAATTGACGACACGGTGAAATTGCTTAGTGATCCCCAGTTTGTTGCAAGTTGTGGTCTTCTATGGTGTTACAAATACATAACTATTGACAAGCAAGTCGGAAATAACAAAAAATGGGCTGAGCGCGCGTAATCCGAACCGGCAACCCCAACAGGAGGTCACCCAATGCTCAGCCCACAAGAGATTTTGCCGTGGTTGAAAGAGAATGTAAAGGGCATGCGCCTATCCCGCCTCAAGACGCTGGCGGCCATTGTGCCCGGCGCAATGGAATTGTGCGGAGTGGGCGTGCATTCCTTGGGGAGAGCGATGAACACGGGAACCACGGCCAAGCACAATATCAAGCGGGTGGAGCGCTTTCTGGAAAATACGGGCGTGGAATGCGCCGCTTTGGCGCAAGGTATTTTCGATGCCTTTGCGCCCAAGCAAGGTTCGGTGCTGGTATTGGCCGATTGGACGGATGTGCCCGCGGGCAAACTTTTGGTTTTCGCACTGCCATGCAACGGGCGCAGCATTCCGTTTTTCGCAAACGTGGTTCCCAAAGAGGTCGGCGAGGGGGTACTGGTGCAAGCGGAAAACGAAGCCTTGAAGGCTCTCAAGGGTATTTGCCGTCACCGTTCGCATGTCATCATCGTAGCCGACCGGGGGTTCGGCAATCAGCGTTGGGTGAAGGCGGTCCGCGCCTCGGGGTTCCACTTTGTCCAACGGATATCGAGCGTGTTCAATGTGGACACGGAGCACCACATCGGTGCGCTTAAGGAACTCAATCTGCGCAAGGGCAAACCGGTCCGAGATTGGGGGCATGGCACAATCGGCGACGATGAGGCCATCGTGGGGCGACTCGTAACCGCATACGACCCCGCCGCCAAGGAACCCTGGTATTTGATAACGGATATGGACGATGTCGCAGCACCGGAGGTGGTGAGTGTGTATCGACGCCGATGGTGGATTGAAACCTTGTTTCGCGACAAAAAGAACCGCGATTGGGGCTTGGGATTGGCCAAAGTCCAACTCAAGCACTATCAACGCTACGAACGCTTGTTCTACATCGTCGCATTTGCCTTCATCTTGCTGAGCGCTCACGGAGCGGCGGCCGAAGCGGACGGCTTCGATAAGGGACTCAAAGCCAATACACGCAAGATACGCGTTCTCAACCTCTTACGAATGGGATATCACTACATCCGAAGAAAAGGAGTCGCGCTGCAGTATGCCTTCTCTCTACTACGAGAACTCGCTACAAAACAAAAGGCTCCAAACTGGGGATGAGTCAGCCTCGCGGCTCCGCTTCTTGACCGTTGCCGATCCCTTTGATACAATTCGTCTTGGAACTTTGCTTTTCCCTGCCATGTTCGACAGGGTTGGATTAGCTTTGTACCTTAGCAATTGAACCGGGAGCTCGATATTCGTTGTAGCCAACGGCATGCCGCCATGAGCGGAAGTCGGCCGGCTATCGTGAGGGCACCCCCTTAATGGGCAGGTTCAAAGGCTATCCACTCAACGGCATAGTGCGGGGAAGTTTTGAGCGGGACACGGTGTGTCCCGCTTTCTTAATTTGGGGGCGAATAAATTGTTGACATAACTACATAATAATGAGACAATCTACTTAGAAATACACTCGCTATGTATGGGTTCGTGTCAATTGAATAATCGGGGAAATGCGCGGATACGCGGATTTAGTCCCTCGCCCCTTTCTACAATATATGGATGGTGGATAGCCCCTCCGGTCAATTTGCGGACTATATCAAGGAATCCGGGCGGAATTTGCGTCTTGCGGGACAAGATTAAGTATTGACAGAAAGTTCGATTTTTGCTACCTTTAGATGGCGGAGAACTGTAAAGGCATTTTTCTATGGCCTTTCGAGTTTTGATTGGTGGGATAACAGGCCTTCCCCGAACCCATTTGGGTTCGACGGGCTGGTAGGGAGCGCACGACGCCGTGCTGTTTTCACGACCAACGAAGTCCCTTGGGATTGACATCGGTACGCATTCGGTGAAGGCCGT
>JBAZRU010000062.1:0-16172 GCA_041662805.1 Candidatus Hydrogenedentales bacterium
CGGCGAGCGGCCTCGCGGGCGCGCGCAAGGGCAGGGAGCAGAATTGCGGCGAGGATACCGATGATAGCAATAACGACGAGCAATTCGATCAGGGTGAAACCGTGACTTCTACGCATTGCACACTACCTCCCAAGTTATTCGTATGACACCAAGACTTAAACAGACACATCGAAACGCAGAACCTGTGCTCAAGAACTAAGCCTCGTCCTTTCGCATATTCGAGAAGCTTTGTGGCGAGATGCTACGCCTGGTCTCCGTACCACTGCCCAGGACCGTACAGTGATTCTGCTTCCTCCGCGAACACGACGCGGCGGACGTCCGCCAAGGTCTTCAGGTAGTCCCATTCGCTGGAAAGAGGCCGCCATTTATAGGCGTCCGCAGAGCGGTTGAAAAAACTCCAAGTCTTGTGGAAGGGGTCGGTGATGCCGAGGGCATGTTCTGGGATACCGCTTTCTATGAGCGTGAAGGAACCCTCCACCAAGCCCCAAACGCCCAAGGCCATCTCGTCCAGCATTCCGTCGAATTCCGGAACGAGGTCGCCCGTGCGAATGGCTTCGTCCAGCACTCCCCTCAAGATTTCCACGGTGCCTTTCTCGATATTGAACAAGGACATGATCCGTTCCGGCGAGGCCTTTTCGCGCACTGGACCCGTGGTCATGTGAAGAATGCGCGAATCCTCTGGATTGAGGCGAGTGAAGAGGGCGATGGATTCCGCCAGCCCTACCATGCGCTCCCTGGCGCGACCGGGATACGCGGCGCCGCGACGCATCAACGCCGTGCGGCGTTCAAGACTGTCGCTCGCCAGCGCTACGAGGATGTCCTCTTTCGAGACGAACCGATGATACAGCGTGCCCTTGGGACAATCACTGGCTTTCGCGATGTGATCCATCGTGATGCCGTGGTAACCCAAATCGAGGACAAGCGTGCGCGCGGCGCGAAGGATGCGGGAATCGCGCTCTCGCAGTTCCAACTGCTTGGGAGATAGAAACGGAAGGCTACTGCCTTGTCGTTGCGTGAACATTGGACAAAACCCGCCTCCCTGGTAGTCAGTGTTTGACAGCTAATTGACCCGAAGTCCAGTTTAGTGCAAGTCGTGTGATTCGTCAAGGAAAAGTCCGAACCAGCTTCTGTAGGGCCGTATGAGCTCCTCGCGCCGCGGTTTTGAAGGGACCTTCGTCGTTCGAGGTTTCACCGGGCAATTCCAAGCCTGAACAGCGCGCCCGCCGAATGCAGGCTGCCTTGCCGCTCTCACCGTTTGTCGCCGTACCACTGCCCAATGCCGTACACCGCTTGGGCTTCTTCGGGGAATACCTGTTTTCGGAGGTTGGCCATGCTCTCTTCGTAGTCCCACTCGGTGAACAGGGGACGCCAGCCGTAGGCGTCGGCGGTGAGATTAAAAAAGCGCCACACGCGGTGGAACGGGTCGGCGACTCCCAGGGAATGCTCGACGATTCCGCCTTCGATCAAGGTGTACACGCCATCGACCAGACCCCAGGAACCGAGAGCGATTTCGTCCAGCCGGGATTCGTCCGGTGCGTCCAAGTCGCCGACGCGGACGGCGTCTTTAAGCACTTCCCGGTATACTTCGACGGATTCTCGTTCCAGGTGGAACAAGGCCATGACGCGTTCGGGAGAGGCCTTTTCGCGCACGGGACCTATGGCCATGTGGAAGATGCGGCTGTCCGAGGTGTTGAGGCGAGTGAACAGACCAATGGCTTCACCAATGGCAAGTGCTCTTTCCCGCGGCCTGCCAGCGAAGGTGGTGGCGCGCCGCATCATTTCCGTCCTGCGGACAAGAGACTCGGCCGCCAGGGCAACCAGGATGTCTTCTTTCGAGATGAATCGATGGTACAGCGTCCCTTTGGGGCAGTCGCTCGCTTTCGCGACATGGTCCATCGTAAAACCATGATATCCGAGTTCAAGGGCCAATTCCCTGGCTACACGAAGGATGTGGCTGTCGCGGTCACGCAATTCTTGCTGTTTGCGTGATAAGAGGGGCAACCCTATTGAAAGGGCATACTCTGTGCTTTCACCGCTCATCGTAAAGGCGACTCAAGTTTGACGGTCAATTGACTCAAGGTCCAGTTTAGACTCCATGTCCGATTCTGTCAATGAATCTAAACAGGGATGTCTTTCAATGTGGGATTCATGGATAGGTTGGGAGGTTTTGTCGAAAGGCCCGGGGTACCAGCAACATGTGTGAATCCTTCTCGAACTGCCCGCAGGCGAACGGCGTTGCTGGCCCGAACTCGCGCCCGCTCTACCATCCGTCCTGGGTGGCCCTCTGGCCTTGCGTCATAAGTGAGAGGCCCGGCCAGCGCGCGATGGCGTCGACCGGGCCCCCAAAGGAGCCGATAGTAGAAGCTAGTTCTTAGTCCAAACCACCGGAAGTCGCGAGATACGCGACGTTTGCGAATACGGCCGATACCGGATAATCACCGGGGTACTTCACGAACGTGACGTGGCCGTCCATGTAGAGGACGTTGCAGCCGCCGGGAACGTGGTTCATCGTGGAGGCCTTTGTGCCCAACCAATCCCACATTACGGGCAATTCGCTTTGGGCTGCTGCACTTGCGGCCGGGTTGTTGATATCGGAGACAAAGAAGCGCTCGATGCCCTCGCGAAGCCGGTAGGCTGTGGTCTTACCCTGCGGATGGGCTGCATATGCCAGGTCTGCGTCCTGTCCAATCGTACCTTGCACGAAGCCTAGGAAACTGCCCAGCACGGAATTGATGTCATCGTCGGTCATCATTGCCCAACCCAAATATACGTAGCAAAGGCCGTTGAAGCACTGGGGATAGATGGCGCCGGAAGCGTCCGCGAATGCGCCCTTGCCGAACTCGCCGCCTTCTCTGATTTCATCGGCATTGTCGCCGTCAGACGGGCAGATCATGACGTTAATGTCCGTCAGGTACTCGGGATAGATCGCCGGACCTTCCGGGACTCCGCGGAAACCAATCGGTTCCGTCGGTTCCTCCGACACGGGGCATGTGTGCAACGGATTGTGCTGGGGCGGGAACTTCTCGCCTCTGGCTTCGTTGGCGTACATCTTGTACATCAGGCCCCACTGCTTCAGGTTGTTCTGGCAGCTTGCACGGCGGGCCGCTTCACGGGCGCGGGCGAGCGCAGGCAGTAGAATTGCGGCGAGAATGCCAATGATGGCAATTACCACGAGCAATTCGATCAGCGTAAATCCAGTCCTCTTTCGCATTACATTCTTCCTCCCAATTGAATAGATACATCCAGGTACACAAGTAGACGACTTCGCCTTATCCTCAACATCGGTCTCCCAGCCATTGGCCGGCTCCGTACAGCGCCTGGGCCTCTTCGGGGAAAACCTGCCTGCGCAGATTGGCCATGCTTTCCTCGTAGTTCCATTCGCAAAACAGCGGGCGCCAGCCATAGGCGTCGGCGGACCGATTGAAGAAGCACCATAAGCGGTGAAAGGGGTCTTTGAGACCCAGGGCATGCTCCGCGATTCTTCCCTCGATGAGGGTGAATACGCCCTCCGTAAGCCCCCAGGTTCCCAAGGTGATTTCGTCCAGACGGGCCTCGTCTTCGACGACAAGGTCTCCAATTTGGACGGCATCTTGGAGTATTCCCCGGAACAACTCGATGGAATACCGCTCCAGGGAGAACAGCGCCGTCACCCGTGCAAGCGAGGCCTTTTCGCGAACGGGTCCGTTGGCCATGTGAAGTATCCGGGAGTCGGCGGGGTATAGGCGCGTGAAGAGTCCGATGGCTTCGCCGACGGCGAGCGCACGTTCCCGTGAGCGTCCGTTGAAGGTTATCGCGCGGCGCATAAGTTCGGTGCGGCGCTCAAGCGATTCCGTGGCAAGGGCCACGAGCACATCTTCTTTTGAGATGAAGCGGTGGTAAAGCGTACCCTTGGGGCATTCGCTGGCTACGGCAATCTGGTCCATAGTGACGCCGTGGTATCCCAGGTCGAGCGCGAGGTCGCGCGCGGCCTTGAGAATTCGGGAGTCTCTGTCGCGTAATTCGAGTTGCCTGCGCGAGAGCGAGGGCATCCCTGAATCGGATTTGGTGTTTCGTTGACGTGTAATCATCGTATTGGTGACATAAGATTGACGATGCGTCCATATTATGTTATCCTCCTCCCGATGTCAAGGAAAATTGTAGTGCTGGAGCCGAGCCCGGGAGTTGAAGATAAATGCCAACAGTACGCCAGAGAGACACTTCTCACGGCGGAGGTATCGATTGGAACGGCTGTCTTAGAGGGGGGACAAGTTAAGCAATGGCCCTAGTTTCCGAACGCACACAGGCGTCTGCCCATCGCGGTGCCGTCTTGGCTATTGCTATCGTAAGTGCAACGTCTACGGCACTTATGTTACTTGCTCGGTATGTTGGGGCGGGCGAATATGTCATGACATTCACGCTTGTCGCATCCTCAAGTTACGTGCTGGTTGGATTGCTGGCCGGTGGGCTTCGCACTTGGTACGGGCGGCTTTGTTTGGCAGGGCTTGTCTTCTGTTGGATGGGAGACGTGTTAGGCCCGAGCAGCTTTGTAACGGGACTCTACGCGTTTCTTTTGGCCCACCTGTCGTTCAGCGCGGCGTTCCTTACGCGGCGCATGGACTGGCGCAGGGTGGGCTTGGCGATGCTTCCGGTTTTCCTCGCAACAGGAACGACCGGCCTCATGCTGTGGCCGCATGTCCAGCCGTCCGAGCATGTGCCTTTCATACTGTACAGTACGGTAATCAGTACCATGGTCGTCCTCTCATTTGGGATATCGAAAGAAAGCAGGCTTGTGCTTGCGGCGGCAATAATCTTCTTCGTCTCCGACATCCTTGTAGCCCGCTGGCGTTATGCCGAAAGCCAAATTGACGGATACCTCTGTTACATTCTTTACTACACGTCCTGCCTCCTGTTTGCCTATTCTGCGCGGCCCGTGCCGACTCAAAGCGATTCGCCGGCCCCACGCTGAGCAGGAGTGCATCATTCCGTCGTCTTCCGGCGAGCCGGGGAATTTCGGGCATGTTTCTCAAGGAAAGCGGAAGTTTGCGTGTGTTGCGCAAAATGTGCTATTTTCGGGAGCCGTTTTGTAGTAGTTTTGCGGCGGAAATGCCGCACCCTCATCGGGAAGGAAGGACCTCATGGCACGGAGACCACTTGTAGCGGGCAACTGGAAAATGAATCACCTCATAGGTCAATCGGTGGCGACGGCGCAAGCACTGAAGTCGTTGGTGGCGGACGTGGCCGGGGTCGAGATAGTCATATGCCCAGTGTTTACGGCATTGCAGCCGGTCGCGCTTGAGTTGAAAGGTTCGAACATTCAACTTGGTGCTCAGAATTGTTATCTGAAAGAGAGCGGGGCATTCACGGGCGAGATTTCTCCTCAGATGCTGTTGGACGCTGGTTGTCAATGGACGATCATCGGCCACAGCGAGCGGCGCCAGTATTTCGGCGAAAGCGACGACATCCTCAACAAGAAGCTGAAGTTCGCGCTCAGCGCGGGCCTCAAAGTGATGTTCTGCATTGGCGAGACGCTGGAAGAGCGCGAAGGCGGCAAGATGGAAGACGTGCTGGCGCGCCAGGTCACGTATGGTTTGCAAAGCCTCGCGGTGGAGAATTTCTCGAAGATATCGATAGCGTATGAGCCCGTATGGGCCATTGGAACGGGCGTTACGGCCACTCCGGAACAGGCGCAGGATGCCCACGCATTCGTGCGTGGTTTGGTGCGCGACCAGTTTGGTGAAACCGTAGCGAGTGAATTGCGTATTCAGTATGGTGGAAGCGTGAAGCCGGACAATGCAGCCGAGCTCATGGCGAAGCCGGATGTAGATGGGTCGCTTGTGGGTGGTGCTGCGTTGAAGGCGGACAGTTTCGCCGGAATCGTCAAGGCGTCCGCCTAATTTAGGAAGGGTTACTCGGGCATGTTCGATTACATTTTCCGGTTGGAGACCCTGTGGTGGATTCTCCTTATCCTGTATGTTCCCTCTTGTGTAGGGCTGATTGTCATCGTCCTGTTGCAGAAGGGCAAGGGAACCAGCTTCGCGGGGGCTTTCGGTGTTGGACCGGGTTCGGAAACCGTGTTTGGCCCGCGCGCGCGCAAGAGCATGCCGGTGAAGCTGACCTACATCATGGCCACAATTTTCATGGTTTTTTCGATGAGCATGTCGCTCATTGGCACGCGTATCGTCCGCGGTAGCGCGCCAGAGCAAGTGGTAGACGGCGGCATGACCGCGCCCGTCCCAGAGGGCGCATCGTTCAAGGGGCTTGAGGGCCTTGGTCTGGGTGGAGAATCGGCAGCGCCCGCGGCACCGTCCGGAGATGCCCCGGCTCCAGTCGAAAGCGCACCGGCGCCTGCGGCGGAAGCGCCCGCGCCTGCGCCAGAGGCGGCCGCACCTGCGGCGGAAGCCGCCGCTCCCGCAGCAGAGGCCGCTACGCCAGCGCCGGAGGCACCCGCGCCCGCGCAACAGTAATCGAACTCGGGTATACCGGCCCAGAGCGTCCGCTGCGTCTGCTTTGGGCCGTTTGTTTTTCGGCATGAAGAGGGGATAGGCGTGGACAGGATACTTATTCGCGGAGGGCGCCCCTTGAAGGGAGCGGTTCAGGTGCGTGGCGCGAAGAACTCGGCGCTTCCGTTGATGGCGGCGAGCATTCTTGCCGAAGAGGCATGCACGCTTCACAACATACCGTGTTTGCACGATGTGTTCACGATGGACAAGTTGTTGTCTTCGTTCGGGACGCGCATCGAGTTTACGGGCCGCTATATGACAATCGATGCGTCGACGATTACCTCGCAGTTGGCACACTACGATCTCGTACGGAAGATGCGCGCATCGTTCTTCGTTTTGGGGCCGATGCTGGCTCGATTCGGCAAGGCGCGCGTTTCCTTGCCGGGGGGGTGCGCGATTGGAACGCGGCCCGTCGATATTCATCTCAAGGGACTCGAAGCGCTTGGGGCGGCCATCACCATCGATGAGGGATACGTGAACGCGGAAGGCGGCCTCACGGGCGTGGACTTCGCGCTGGATTTTCCCAGCGTCGGCGCAACCGAGAATCTCATGATGGCGGCGACGCGCGCCAAAGGCGTGACCCGGTTGAGCAACGTCGCGCGCGAGCCGGAAATCGTCGATGTCGCGGCGTTTTTGAATGCGATGGGCGCGCAGATTTCCGGGGCAGGCACCGACATGATCACCGTCGTCGGCGTGGACTCGCTGGGAGGCGCGGAGCATGTAGTCATTCCCGACCGGATCGAGGCTGGCACCTTCTTGATCGCGGCGGTTGCTACCCGCGGCGACGTGACGGTGCTCAATGCGAATGCCGATCATCTTTCGTCGTTTCTGGGCAAACTCCGAGAGGCGGGCGCGGAAGTTGAAGTGCTTGGCAGCCGCATCCGTGTGTCCGCAAAGGACGGGATCAAGGGCGTAGACGTTTCCACGCAGCCTTTCCCTGGGTTTCCCACGGACCTACAAGCGCAAGTCATGGCGTTGATGTGTATCGCGGACGGGACCAGCGTGCTGCGCGAGTCGGTGTTTGAGAACCGGTTTATGCAGGTGGCCGAACTGACGCGAATGGGCGCGAGAATCGAATTGGACGGAAACACGGCCGTGATTCGCGGCGTGCCGGAACTTAGCGGCGCGCCGGTCATGGCCTCCGACCTCCGAGCGAGCGCTGCTTTAGTGATAGCGGGACTCATTGCGACCAAAGGCGAGACGTCAATCGCGCGCGTGTATCATATCGACCGAGGCTACGAGCGCATCGAAGAACGTCTCGCCAGCCTGGGCGCCGATATCGAGCGGGTTCGAGACTGACGGGCTCCGCTGTCCTCTCTCGATGGGCGCCGTGCGCATGGATGGCGGGATCAAGGGTATATATCCGCTGCCCCCGTGGTTGACGAGCGGATGGGAGTGAATGATGCGAGTCACAGAGATACTTGACGATGCAGGGCTGAACAGGGCCTTGGAAGCGATTGCGAGTCCCGACGAAGGCAGCGCGGCCGCCCAAGAAGAGGCGCAGAAGCTCGCCGCCGTGAAAGCCGTCCTCGACGACATCCGCGCGCGCGGCGACGCAGCCGTCGCAGAATACACGGAGAAGTTCGACCGCGTTACGTTGAAGCCCGAGCAGTTTCTGGTCGACGACGCCGAACTGGATGCCGCGACGGGACGCGTGCCGCGCGAAACGTTGGACGCGCTGAAACGCGCCCACGACAACGTCACTGCTTTCCATCAAAAGAATCTGCGTCAGTCGTGGGAAGAGACATCCGACGACGGCAGCGTGCTTGGCCAGCGAATCACGCCAATCGAGAGCGTGGGGCTGTATGTGCCCGGCGGGACCGCGTTCTATCCTTCTTCCGTGCTGATGAACATTGTCCCCGCACGAGTCGCGGGGGTGCGCGAGATCGTCATGGTATCGCCGCCGTCCTTTGAGGGCAGCATTCACCCGCTCGTGCTGGCGGCGGCCCGAATCGCGGGAGCGACACGGGTCTACCGCATCGGAGGCGCGCAAGCCATCGCTGCGCTCGCGTACGGAACGGAGCACGTGACGCCGGTATTGAAGATAGCTGGACCGGGCAACATCTACGTGACGCTCGCGAAGCGGCTGGTCTCTTCGATCTGCGACATCGACAAAGAGGCGGGGCCGTCCGAGGTGGTGGTTATCGCCGACGACGACGCGAATGCCGATCGGGTTGCGCTGGAGTTGCTTGCGCAAGCCGAGCACGACGAAGACGCCTGCGCGACGCTCGTGTGTCTGTCGAAGCGGGTCGTCGAGTCGACTGCCGCCGCCATCGAGAAGCACTTGAAAACGTTGTCACGCGAAGCCATCATCCGCCGTTCACTCACGGCCAACGGCCGGGCCTTTGTCGTCCGTTCGCTGGCGGATGCGGCGACGATCACGAACGCCATCGCCCCCGAACATTTGTCGATTCAAACGAGCGACCCGCGCGCCGTGTTCGACACGATCGCAAATGCCGGTTGCGCCATCCTCGGCGGGGCGACGTCCGTTGCCGTGGGCGACTACTACGCGGGACCGAATCACATCCTGCCGACGGGACGCCGTGCGCGATTTTCATCGCCGCTGACGGCGGAGGACTTTCGGAAAGTGACCAGCGTGATCTCGTTTACCCCGAAGCGGATGACGGCCATTGCGGACGACATTATTCAGCTTGCGTTGGCGGAGAAATTGGACGCGCACGCGCGCGCGGTGGAGATTCGAAAGTGAAATACGGCCGCGAGATTCTGAAGGATGTGCAAGGGTATGTGCCCGGCGAACAGCCGCGCGTTTCCAGTGTCATCAAGCTGAATACGAATGAGAATCCGTATCCGCCTTCGCCGAATGTGCTTGATGCCGTGCGTCAATACACGACGGAGTCGATTCGCAAATACCCCGATCCCGTGGCGACGCAACTGCGCCGTGCCTGCGCCGAACGTTACGGGTACGAAGGCCCGGAGTGGGTGATCGCGGGCAACGGGATGGATGAGTTGCTTGCGCTGGCGTTGCGCACGTTCGTCGATCCCGGCGACACGGTGTTGTCTCCGTATCCGACGTATACCTTGTATGAGACGCTTGCCCAACTGCACGGGGCGAAGATTTCGCTGGTCGACTTGGACGACGAGTTTCAGCTCACGGAACCGTTCTTTTCGACTCCGGCCCGGTTGTGCTTCTTGCCTCGGCCCAATGCGCCCAGCGGGGTGTGCGCCCCCCGGGCGGAAGTCGAACGATTCTGCAAGAGCTTTCAAGGGATTGTCGTCATCGACGAGGCTTATGTCGATTTCGCGGAAGACGATTGCATGGATTTCCCCAAGCAGTTCGAGAACGTCATTGTGATGCGGACC
The DNA here is from genome assembly GCA_041662805.1 of Candidatus Hydrogenedentales bacterium. Classification (GTDB taxonomy): domain Bacteria; phylum Hydrogenedentota; class Hydrogenedentia; order Hydrogenedentales; family SLHB01; genus JAIBAQ01. The sequence goes on from JBAZRU010000062.1 coordinate 9,801, forward strand.
TTTTCGAAGGCGTACAGCATGGCGGGTCTCCGCTTGGGAGTGGCGGTGGCGCGTCCCGAGCTCATCGCGGAACTGATGAAGGGCAAAGACTCTTACAATGTGAACGGCCTGACTCAGGCCGCGGGTACGGAGGCGATTCGCGACGTGCCGTATTTCGAGAGCGCGTTGGCGCGCGCGAAGGCGACGCGCACGCGGCTCATTGAATCGCTTGATAAGCTTGGATTCGTTGTGTCTCCGTCGCAATCCAACTTCGTGCTCGCGCAATGGTCCGGCACACCCCCGGCGCGCGAGATCTTCGAGAAGCTGAAGGAAGATAATATCTTCGTGCGCTACTTCGATGCGCGCAGGCTTGAGAATGCGCTGCGCATTTCCGTGGGAACCGATTCGGAAATAAACGCGTTGCTCGGCGCGTTGGAAGAAATCCTGGCTTCGGCGAATGGCCGCAGCCGGAACGCCATCCAGGCGGAGTAGTCGAGGTTCATTCGAAGGAGACGTCCTGCTATGAAAGCGCTACTGCACGTGTCTGTCGCTTCTTGTCTTTGTCTGCTCTTGCTCATGCCCATATCGGGATGCGTAACGACGGAGGGGGGAGAGAAGTTCAATATCCTATCGACGCAGGAGGAGGTTGCCCTCGGCGATAAGGTCGCGGCCGAAATCGAAAAGAAAGAGAAGATTCTCAACGACCCCGGCATTCAGGCCTATGTGCAGGAGATGGGCGCGCGCATCGCGAAGCAGTCCCCGCGCACTGATGTCCCTTACAAGTTTACGGTTATCGACAATCCGAAAACGGTTAACGCCTTCGCGTTGCCGGGCGGGCATATGTACATCTACACGGGGCTGATGAAGCTCTGTTCGAACGAGGCGGAGCTTGCTTCCGTGATGGGGCATGAAATCGCGCACGTGGCCGCGCACCATCACGGCGAAAGCATGACGCGCCAGTATGGGTATAGCTTCATTGCAAGTCTGATTCTTGGCGACAGCCCCTCGGCGAACGCGGAACTGATGGCTCAGATCATGGCCACCTTGGGCGAATCCAAATTCAGCCGGACGCAGGAAAACGAAGCCGACCGGATGGGGATGGATTTTCTGTGGCGGGCCGGCTACAAGCCCGACGCCATGGTGAGTTTTATGGAGAAAATGGGCGCCACGGAGAAACAGGGAGGCGGCGCCGGTGTACTCAAGTTCATTTCGTCCCATCCGCCCACGCCCGAGCGCATCGCGGCGCTTCAAGCCCTGGAACAACAGTACCCCGCCGACATTCGCGCAAAGAGTCCCGTGTATGCAGAGCGCTATCAAGAGAAGGTGTTGAAGCGGCTGAAGTAAGCGCATATCGCCATCAGGTAGGGACGTTTCGCCGAAACGTCCTCTCCGGCAGTGCATCTGACCGATCTGCCGGATCGGGCCGATATGTCGTATTAGTTGCAACACACCTCTGCGCCATCCTGCGCAAATAAGAAAAGCCCGTCATGGCCGCTGGGCACATGACGGGCGATACGACTAACTTAGAGAACCGCTTACGCCTTGAACACGAACGGCTCGCGGTATTCGCGTTTGATGAACTTGTCCGCTTCGGGCGCATTGGTCGCCTTCAGCTTTTCGGGGTCCCACTGAATCTTCTTGCCGACGCGATACGCGACGTTGCCAAGATGGTTCGCTTCCGTCAGCGCGCCGGAATACTCGAAGTTGCACGTCGTGGGCTCGCCGGTCTTGCACGCGTGGATCCATTCCTTATGATGTCCGAGGGAATCTGGAATGAAGGGATCGGGAGCTTTGAAATCCTTGAACTGGTCTTCGGGCAGCAGGGCGAGCTTGCCGTAGTCGGCCAGCACCATGCCTTTGTCGCCGATGAACAGGGCGCCATCGGGCCATTGCGGGATGCCCTTGTCCGTCCAAATCTGCGGCTTGTTCTGACCCTGGTACCACGTCAACTTCACGGGGGGCATATCGCCGCGCGCGCCGTATTCGTAGGTTGCCTGCATCGACGCGGGGGCGAGGTCGGGGTGGACCGGCGGTCCGCTCGCTTCGATGGTCAATGGGGTCTTCAGATCGAGCGCCCAGAACGGAAGGTCGTTCCAGTGGCTGCCCAGGTCCGACATCGTGCCGCTGCCCCATTCCCACCAGCGATACCACTTCGGGCCGGGGAAATAGAGGTTGTTGAACGGGCGCACGGGCGCGGGACCCAACCACAGATCCCAATCAAGCCCTTCGGGAATCGGGTCGGCCGTCGTCGGGCGTTCGTTCGAAAATACGATGTCCTCATACTTCTTGGCGTCTGCTTCGGTTGGCTGCCATCCCCACGTGCGCGACACCCACACGTGGACTTCGCGCACCGGACCGATAGCGCCCGACTTGATCAACTCAACCACGCGGCGGTAGTTATTCTCCGCGTGGATTTGCGTGCCCATCTGCGTGGCGACCTTCGCCTTCGCGGCGGCTTCGCGGATGATGCGGGTTTCCCACACGTTGTGGGCGAGGGGCTTCTCGCAATAAACGTGCTTGCCGAGTTGCAGCGCGGGCAGTGTCGCGAATGCGTGCGTATGTTCGCAGGTACTAACCACCACCGCGTCGAACTTGCTCGCGGCCTCGTCGTACATCTTTCGGAAATCCGTGAACTTCAGGGCCTGCGGAAATTGTGCAGCGGCCTTGTCGAGATTCTTGCCGTTCACGTCGCAAATCGCGACGATGTTTTCTTCGCGCACCGACTGAAGATTGCCGCCGCCGCGTCCTCCAACGGCGATCAAGCCAATATTCAGCAGGTTGTTCAGATTTTGGCCGCGGACAATCGCCGGAGCGCCGATGGCCGCTCCCGCGACAAGCGCTGACGACCGCAAAAACGACCGTCGCGAAATGGCGCCGGCTTTGACCGGTGCTTTCGATTCGTTTTTCTTCATCGCTCAAAATCCCTTTCCCATGATGGGGACTCCCCCCGTGACTTTGGGAATCAGTGTAATCCACTCGGGGGCACCACTCAAGACGGGGACGGACGGGGACGGCGTGGCGGGGAAATGCGACCACGGATGAACACTGATGGGAATTAGAAATCGCAAGAAGAAAGCTCCTACCCAAGGTGATTAATGACGTCGGGCGATTGATGCAGGACTATTCTCTGATCGTAATCCCGTAGTGTTCGTGCAGTTTTGAGGGAAGCAGAAGGCTTCCGATTCCCCGCCACATTTGTACCCAGCCCGTCCTCCTGGTTTGACTTTTGAGCCCATCCCAGGGAGTTTCGCTCATCTCAATTTTCCCGTTGACGTGGACTCAATAATCTAGTACTGTCAATATTGGAACTCCGCTGAAGACAGTGGCAGTAAGCGATAGAAGCAAACCGGTATTCTGACTGCAGCCAGACTCTGCGGTGAGTTATGCAAACCCTTTTACAAATGGAACGGATAGTTGCTCACTGAGTCCTTGAGATCCTTAGCGAGCTGACACCGGGCTGATTCTTCGACGAAGAAATTGGGGATTCTGCTGAAAGAGATCTAAGGGAGAAGAAGCATGGGGATTCTGTCGCATATTGTGAAGGGCTCGAAAGAATACCGGGAACTTGAACAGCAGTTTCAGGAACTAGTCAAGCGAACGTCACATATACTGGACGCTGAGGAATCGGCCAAACACGTTCGTCGACTTCTGGAAAACCTGCAGCGCGAATACAACGTGTCGCTCGCACGACATAAAGATCTGGTGGCAACGATTGCCGCAATGGAGGAAGATGAGGACCTCATAGAGTGCGCAGCTTACAAGCCGGTGTATTCGTTTGAGTTTTCAACAGAATACAAGTTGAAACTTGACAATAACCGAGCTCTTCAGAAGCAGAAGGTTAAGGATAAGGCAGCGGTCAGGACGGGGAGTTCTGGAGCAAGAGCAGAGGTCAATCGCTTAATAAAACTTGTTCTCAAGGCATTCAATGGAGAATGCGATGCTCTTGCCTCCAATGTGACGTGGAAGAACATCAACAAGACACTGGAGCAGGTAGGTAGAGAAGCTCAAGTAATCAACAAACTGGTTGAGGAGTATGGTATTGAAATTGACTCTGATTACATCAATCTCAAATTGAATGAAATGCGCCTCATACATGAATTTCAGGAGAAGAAGCAGGCGGAAATGGAAGAACAACGAGCCATCCGTGAGCAAATGCGAGAGGAAGAGAAGGCTAGACTTGAGTATGAGAGGGCGCTGGAAGAAGCAACACGGGAGCAGGAAAGGTTTCAGAAGGCGCTTGTTGAGGCACAGAATAAGCTTGCCGGTGCACACGGCGCAGAACTTGATCGGCTCAATGAGACGGTGTCGCTGCTGATGAAGAAACTCGAAGGAGCAAAGGAAAAAGGGCTTCGAGCTCAGTCCATGGCAGAGCTTACGAAATCGGGCCATGTCTATGTCATATCTAATATCGGGTCTTTCGGGGACAAGATGTACAAGATTGGTATGACGCGCCGTCTGGAACCAACAGAGAGAATCAATGAGCTTGGTGACGCTTCGGTGCCATTTAGGTTCGACATTCACGCAATGATCTACTCGAAGGATGCCCCGGCTCTTGAAAGTAAGCTTCAGAACTACTTCAAAGCCCGTCAGGTTAATTTGGTGAACGACAGAAAGGAGTTCTTCTTCGCAACCATAGACGAAATCGCGCGTGCGGTGCGTTCTTTGCATGGAGACATTCAGTTTACGATGGCTGCAGATGCCAGAGAGTATTGGGAGTCGAGTGCCTTGCGAAATGAACGAAAGACCCGCGAGCCGGATACAACGCGTTCTATTGGATAGGGCATGAGTTGCTCAATTGCGCATTAGAAGAGTCACCCGAATTCTGGGTGCAGAGGGAGAGGGCGTCACCAACTAATTCCAACGATTCGCTGCGAATTGCGGGTTGGGCTGCGGGCTTGCCTATAGGCTAACCTGCTCTGGCAACCAATTCCGGGAGTGCCTTCACCGGCAGCGTCAAGATTCCATTCCCCATCGGATATGCCTCTCGGCATGGGCACACCACATAGGCCTCCTTCAATCCCAGATCTTGCTTGCCGCTGTGCAGTCCTTTGGAGACCGTGGGGGCGGACGAGAACTTGATCTCGAAGGCCAAGGGCGGTTTTTGTCCAGGGCGAATGACGAGCAGATCGATTTCGGCACCGCCGCTGGTGCGGTGAGTCGGCACGTACGGGGCGGCGGGAGGAGGCGGCAAGTATGCAAATTGAAAGGTAGCCGTTCGATTTGCAGGGATGAAACGGCGGCTAACTCACACATTCTGGGTGTCCATTGTCTCTGTAAGTTATAATTGTAGAATGAGTTATCGATGCATTGCGGCATCGGGTGGCACTGTCGGTCACTCTGCCGATAGGCCTGCTATCAGGGTGTCTGGGAAAGTCTCCGTTTCTGGGCTCGGCCGGGGGGTGTGTTTTTTGCAATGACGATGTCATTACGGTATACTTCTTGTGGTGTCATAACAAGGAGACGTGGGTATGCCTGTTCCGCAGACAGAGAAGGCCAAGCGCAATACACTGAATCTTCGGATTACCGCGGAGCTCCAGGGGCTCATCGATCAGGCGGCGCAGTTGTCGGGCAAAAACCGCACGGACTTTGTGCTGGATGCCGCGCGCCAGGCCGCTGAGGTGACACTGCTGGATCGCACCGTGTTCATGGCGGACCCCAATGCCTACGCGGAATTTCAGGCGCGGCTTGATGCTCCGCCACGTGCGAATGAGCGTTTGCGCCGTTCATTGCAGACGAATTCCCCGTGGGAGAAGTGAAGTCGCTATCGGCCCCTGAGCTTCTTGCGGATCATCACGAAATCGAGGGGTTTCATTGCGGGGAGGCTGCTCTCGACGATTGGCTTGCACGCCGGGCGCGCGCTAACCAGATAACCGGCGCCACGCGCACGTATGTCGTTTGCCATGAAGAACGCGTGGCCGCTTACTACGCCCTTGCATCGGGCGTGGTAGCGGTCGAAACCGCATCCGGCAGGTTTCGACGAAATATGCCCAATCCCATCCCTGTAGCTGTGCTGGCGCGTTTGGCCGTGGACGAGAATTGGCAAGGTCGCGGTATTGGCCGAGCGTTGTTTCGCGACGCGGCACAACGAGTGGCGCAAGCTGCCGACGCAATCGGGATTCGGGGCATTGTGGTCCACGCCATATCGGAAAGTGCGAAAGACTTCTACCTTGCGCTCGGATTCAGCCCGAGCCCGCTGGACCCGATGACGTTAATGGTGACGCTGTCCGATATCCGGGATGCCCTATCGTAGTGGACAATTGCACCCCGGTAAGCCAATGCGTTAGATTCAACCGTATTCGCACGCGTCCGTCTGTTTGGGGGGTCGTTACGCCGTTGTCTGAAGCCTACGGCCGACAGTACAGGATGCGCGGACCAAATGCTCACACGCAAAGC
>JBAZRU010000063.1:0-16138 GCA_041662805.1 Candidatus Hydrogenedentales bacterium
GACGACAAGCGCAAGGCCATTGCGGGCGAGATTCCAATTCGCCGCCTCGGCACTGCGCGCGACATTGCCAACGCGGCGCTCTTCCTCGCTTCAGAAGAGTCGAGTTGGATGACCGGCGCGGAGATGGTCGTCGATGGCGGTTTCATGGCAACCTAACCGCTGACCAAGAGTCAGCCTGATTGTACACCCTCAAGAGGCCGCTGGAGTTCAACGCTCCCGCGGCCTTTTCGTCAACGGCATGCCCTTAAATCCGCACACAAATAGAAACGGCAGAGGCCGTTGCAACTACGCAACGGCCTCTGCCAAAATCGATTCGACGTAAGCTCGCTTAGGACGCTTTGCCGTCTTTCTTCGCGCTAAGGCAATCGGCAAACGTGGCCGGGCCATCATTGATGAGCGCTTCGATGCAGTCCTGGAGGGTCGGTTCGCCGGCAAGTGCGGGCTTCGATACCATTTTCACGTGCTTCATTTCGTCTTTCTCCTCTTCCTCTAGTTCTTTGTCGACCACACGACAAAGGTTTGTGAACCGTGCCACCCCGTTGGATACTCACAACCGCGTAAACGGCATGGATGCCTTCGGGATACACATCCTTTCAACTATAGCTGGGTTACCGGGTCAATTACAACCCAACATTTAGTATCCTACACGAAATCGACCAACTTGTCAACAATAAACCAAGGATTCCAACTACAGAGCCTTCGGACCTCTCTTCCGCTCTCCATGCACAATACTGGTGACTTTGCCTTCCGTTACGCAATCGTATCCCCCGCACTTCATAACCGGCAGCCTCGGATACTTCGCATACCCCGCGTCTTTGTCGGACATCCCACATCGCCAGTAGGCTTTGGTGCGACCGGGGGGCGCAATTCGACGCGCATAGACACAAGACCGGCAGAGGCCAACGTCCGGCAGCGTGTCGTCAAAACGCCCGTTCTCCGACTCCATCTAGCCCTCCTGCCTCCCTCCTGCGCTTCAAGGAGTAGACGCCGGACGATGGTACAAAGTTGACCCTCCCCCTGGATCCTGATAAGCTGCAACGGTTTGGGCGCAGAGCTGTGTCGACCTGACTCTTCATACGATTGAGGCCAGTTGTCCTTTCCGTCCCTGTGGAGTAACCCGGCAGAGTCTTTAATCCGCCCGACCGAGAACATCGGATGGGCGTGTATCTGAGTATCGGCAGCAACTTGGGCGACCGGCAAGCGAATCTTTTTGGGGCCGTCGCGTGTTTACGTAAGATACCGGGCACACGGGTCGTAAACGTGTCCTCGGTGTATGAGACAGCGCCAGTAGGCGATATCGATCAGCCGCCTTTCCTGAACCTTGCAACGGGAATCGAGACGGTCTTAGCGCCGCTTGAACTCCTGGACGCGATTCAGGATATCGAGCGGCAGATGGGCCGGGTTCCCTCGCGAAAGTGGGGACCGCGTCTCATCGATATCGATATCGTGCTGTGGGACGACCGGATCATCGATTCGGCCCGGCTCATGGTGCCGCACTCGGAGTTCCGGCGGAGGGCGTTTGTGATGCGGCCTCTGGCGGAGATTGCTCCGGAGGCGGTAGACCCGGCAACCGGAAGCACCGTCGCCGTATTGGCGGGGCTGCCGGAAGCCCAAGGAGACGTGCAACGCCTGGATACAGACGCTGCCCGGACAGTTGATAATCGGCTAGATCACTGAACCGCTCCGCTTGGAGCCCAACAGGGACCGGGACGGGAACGTCACGGTTCAGGAGGATCTGAGATGGCCCGCACCAGCGGCCCGTCGTTGAAGGCCCGCAAGAACTCGGGCGAGAAGATTGCCGTACTTACGGCATACGACTACCCGTCCGCCAAGTTGATGGACGAGTGCGGCGTCGATGTCGTGCTCGTGGGCGACTCGGTGGGCATGGTCGTCATGGGCCTCCCCAACACTCTTCACGTCGCGATGGACGACATGCTCCACTACGTGCGCATCGTGTCGCGCGCCGTGGATAGAGCCATGGTCGTCGCGGACATGCCTTTTCTTTCCTACCAGATTTCGGTGGAAGAGGCCGTGCGAAACGCGGGCCGTTTTATCGCGGAGGCCGGCGCCCAAGCCGTCAAGTTGGAGGGAGGGGCCTTCGAATTCGGCGACGTCATTCGCGGCATTCACCGCGCGGGCATCCCCGTGATGGGGCATATCGGCCTGATGCCGCAATCCGTATTGCAACTCGGCGGCTACAAGATCCAAGGACGCGACAGCGACAGCAAAGAGCGGCTCCTCGCGGAAGCCAAAGGGCTTGAAGAGGCCGGGTGCTTTGCCATCGTGCTCGAATGCATTCCAAGCGACCTCGCCGGGACAATCACGCATTCTATTTCCATCCCGACGATTGGAATCGGCGCGGGCCCGGAATGCGATGGCCAGGTGCTGGTCATGCACGACATGCTCGGGTTGGGCAAGTACACCAAGTTTGCGAAGGTCTACGTGGACCTTGCCGCGGCGATGCGTACGGCCTTCTCCTCGTACGTCCACGAAGTGAAGGACGGCTTGTTTCCGTCCGGAGAGAACACCTTCAAATGATCGTTATTGCCCATGCGGATGAAATGCGCGATTGGTCGCGCCGGCAACGCAACGCGGGTAAGTCCGTTGGATTTGTGCCTACGATGGGTGCCCTGCACGAAGGCCACGCGAGTCTCATGCGAGCGGCGTCCGCGGGCAATGACGTGGCCGCGGCCAGCATCTTCGTGAACCCGGCGCAGTTTGCCCCACATGAGGACTTCGGGGCCTATCCCCGAACCTTCGACGCCGACTGCGCGATGTGCGAAGCGAGCGGCATCGGCGTGGTCTATGCCCCTCAAGTCGCGACGGTATACCCCGAGGGGTACGCAACTTATGTGACGGTCGAAGCGTTGGATCGCGGCCTGTGCAGCAAGTCACGCCCGCACTTCTTTCGAGGCGTTGCCACGGTCGTCTGCAAATTGTTTAATGTCGTCGAACCCGACCGCGCCTACTTCGGACAGAAAGACGCGCAACAATGCGTCATCATCAAGCGTATGGCGCGCGACCTCGATTTTGCGGTCGAAATCGTCGAGATGCCCATCGTTCGCGAACAGGATGGGTTGGCCATGAGTTCGCGGAACAAATACTTGAGCTCCGAAGAACGCATCCGCGCGCTCTGCATTTCGCGCGGACTCGCCAAAGCCCACGCGCTACTCGACGCCGGTGAGCGGGACGCCGCCACCATCGTCGCGGCGGTTCGCGCGGAAATGCAGCACGAAAACATAGACTACGTAGAGTTGGTTGACGCGGAAACGCTGGAGCCGCTGGATACCGTCCGAGGAACAATTCTCCTCGCGGCCGCGGCCAATATGGGCAAAGCAAGGCTAATCGACAACATCAAGTACAAGGTGGCATAGACATGTTATTGACCATGATGAAGAGCAAAGTGCACCGGGCAACGGTAACGCAGGCAGAGCTGCACTACGTGGGCAGCTTGACGCTGGACCTAGACCTGATGGAAGCCGCCGAAATCCTCCCCTATGAAAAGGTCCAGGTTCTGAACGTGCATTCCGGCGAACGTTTCGAGACGTATTGCATTGAAGTCGCGCGCGGGAGCGGTGTCGTCTGCCTGAACGGACCGGCTGCCCGCCTGGGACAAGTGGGCGACATTGTGATCGTGCTAACGTACGTCTTGGCCGACGCAAAAGAGGCAAGAGGCTGGAGGCCCATCAACGTTCACGTCGACGCGCAAAACAAGATCGTCAGCATCGACCGCAAGCACGAAGCGAACTAACTCCCGAGGCTAGGTCAGCAAAGCGACTCGCTTGGCAAGTTGCTTTGCCAGGGACTCCGCCGACTTCAGCCGGTCGTGCTGGACCATCACGCGCACGATCGGCTCGGTGCCCGACGCGCGAATCACGACCCGGCCCCCACTCTGCAGTTCTTTCTCCGCTTCACGCCGCACCTCGTTGAGGGCGTCCTCGCTCGGCCTTGTCTTCTCGCCCAGCGGCACATTGACGTGCGCTTCCGGCATCGGCTGATACGCGGCCGCCAGCGACGACAACGACTGGTCGCGCCGTATTAACGTCGCCAGGATTTGAAGGCCCGCGATCAGCGCGTCTCCCGTCACATTGTGGTCCAGCATGATCACATGCCCGGAGGACTCGCCGCCCAGCAGCAGGCCTTTTTCGCGCATGCCCTCGGCCACATAGCGGTCGCCCACTTTGGTCCACAGGACGTGCCCACCGTGCGGTTCGAGCGCCCGCTGCAATCCCCCATTCGCCATGATGTTCGTCGCAATCGTCTTGTGTGGCAGCGCATCGCGTTCGAGCATGTCGATGGCCAGCACGGTGAGCAAGGCGTTGCCATCAAGCAGACGCCCTTCGTTGTCGGCCATGACGATGCGGTCGCCATCGCCGTCGAACGCAATGCCCAAGTCGGCCCGTTCGCGAATGACAGTTGCCCGCATGTCTTCCGGATGCACGGAACCACAGTTGTCGTTGATGTTTCGTCCGTTGGGCTTGCTGTGAATGGCGATGACTTCCGCGCCCAACTCCGACAGGCAGAACGGTCCGACCTTATAGTTGGAGCCATTTGCGCAGTCACAGACGATCTTCAGTCCGTCGAGCCGCATGCCTTTGGGGAAGGTCGCTTTCGCAAATTCGATGTAGCGCCCCACCGCGTCGTCGATGCGTCGCGCCGTGCCGATACCCTCGGCCGTGGGACGCATGCTGTCAATCTCGCCGTTGTGAACCAACCGCGCAATTTCATCCTCCACCTCGTCGGCGATCTTGAATCCGTCGGGTCCGAAGAACTTGATGCCGTTGTACTGAAATGGATTGTGCGAAGCCGAGATCATGATGGCCGCATCGCACCGCAGGCTGCGCATGATGTACGAGACGCCCGGCGTCGGCAACGGGCCGACGAGCAGCACGTTCACGCCCATCGAACAAAGCCCCGCCGTCAGGGCCGTCTCAATCATGTAACCGGAAAGCCGCGTGTCTTTGCCGATGAGAATCGTATGTTGGCGGTCTTCCTGCTGGAAGATGTAGCCCGCCGCGCGGCCCACGCGAAGCGCTATTTCGGCGGTCATCGGTGGCACATTGGCCACTCCGCGGATCCCGTCCGTACCAAACAATCGATCAGTCATATACCCCTCTTCCCAAAATGGCGTCCGTCATCTTGGCGACGCGCGCCATTCGCTTTACATCATGGACGCGCACCACGTCCGCGCCGTTCGCGATGCCTATGGCAATCGTCGCCGCGGTGCCCTCGGTGCGTTCGTCCGTGCCCACGTTCAACACCCTGCCAATGGTGGACTTATTGGACGTTCCAATCAAGATGGGCCGTCCAAATCGCTTGAATTCGCCCAGCCTCCGCAGCAACTCAAGATTCTGCGCCACCGTCTTCCCGAACCCAAAACCCGGATCAATCCAGATCCGTTCTTCCTTCACGCCGCGCTTCACGGCAAAGGCGATGCGCTCTTCGAAGAACGCGCATATATCATCGATAACATCCGCATACTTTGGCTGACTCTGCATGGTCTCCGGTGTGCCCTGCATGTGCATCATGACATAGGTGCACCCCGCTTCCGCCACTACCTCGACCATTTCCGGGTCGCCCCGAAACGCCGTTATGTCGTTGATGATCGAGGTCCCCATGCGCAAGGCCTTGCGCGCCGTCTCCGCCTTGTACGTATCCACGGAAACCGGCACGCCCAGCCGCAAAATGCGCTCAATCACCGGCAGTACGCGCCGCTGCTCTTCTTCCTCGCCCACGGGTGCGGCCCCCGGCCGTGAGGATTCCCCGCCTACGTCCAGAATATCCGCACCGTCGCGCACCATGTCGCCCGCATGCCGAACAGCATCGTGAACGTCCGAGTGCAATCCGCCATCAAAGAACGAATCCGGCGTGACGTTCACTACGCCCATGACGAGGGTTTTCTGTCCAATCTTTGTGGCTGGCACGAGGTGCTCCTCTTTCCCGCAAAGAAGAGAGTAACGCCGAGACTGTCGAAGCTCAAGAAAATGACTGAATAAGACTCAATCGCAACGACTCACACAGTTGTCTTCTGCCATTGACCGGTATCCCAATTCCGAACCTTGGATACACCGAGCGCGACTTCATTTCCCCAGCACGCTTGAAATGTTTTCCGGATAGACAATCCTCGTCTCGGGACTCAGTGCGGACGCGACATGCCCCTTCTTGCCAGGCCGGCAGACTACATATGAACTGACGCTATATCCCTTGATGGCCCCCGCAAGCCTTTCGGCGGGCCGCGCCATATCGGGCATTGGAGTCTGAGTCGCTTTTGCTTCCAGCAGCGCCAGCCTGCGATCTCCCATCGGCACAAGGAAATCGACCTCAAGCCCTTGATGTTCGCGGAAGTAATAGAGCGCCTTCGCCTTGCCCGCGTGTATCTGCCACTTCAGGATCTCCGAGGCCACGAAAGACTCGAACAGCGGCCCAAGGAAAACTGAGTTCTTAAGGCTGCTCTCCGAGGTAATTCCCAAGAGATGGCAAACGAGTCCGGTGTCCACAAAGTACAACTTCGGCGACTTGGCAAGTCGCTTGCCGAAGTTCTCATAGAACGGAGAAACCAGAATAATCTGGCCTGTAATTTCAAGAATGCTCAACCATTGCGAAACAGTCGGCACGGATACGCCCAATGGCCCAGCCAAGTCCGTCCTGTTCAGGATCTGCCCGCATCGGCTTGCCAACAGCGACAGAAATCTGCGGAACGCGGACAAATCGCGAATAGAAGTCACTGCACGGACATCCCGCTCGAGATACGTTTGGATATACGAACGAAACCAAGTCTCCGCCGCGGCAGGGCGCTGTATCACTTCCGGGAACCCGCCGCGAACTAAAGACACCTTTGGATTTTCGCTCAGCGCAAACGGCATCAATTGAAAGACGGCGGCGCGTCCGGCCATCGATTCGGTTACGCCCTGCATAAGCGGGGCTTCCTGCGAACCCGTGATCAGCCATTGCCCCGTCTTTCGCGGATGCCGGTCTATCCGCGTTCGAATGTATCCGAACAGTTCAGGCGTGTTTTGGATTTCGTCGAGCAGGACAGGAAGCGTTAGGTCTTCCAGAAATCCGTTGGGGTCGGAGCGCACGCGTGCGATAACATCCGGATTCTCAAGCAGAACATGGTTGATTTTGGGCAGCAAGTGGCGAAGTAACGTCGTCTTGCCTGCCCGTCTAGGTCCCGTCAGGATCACCGCGGGAAACTGCCGGACAGCCAATCGGAGTTGAATCTCAAGGTCGCGACGATTGTACTTCATACTGTAATTTATAAAGTATAACTTTATAAAATACAAGCCCTGCCTGCAAGGCTGCTTGACAAAAGCACGACCCCAGGCCAAAGCCAGGGGTCGTGAAATCGGTCAACTAGGCGGCCTCGCCGCTACATCGTCACGCCGTACCCGGAACAATCTGGCCCGGGCCGAGGTCGCCGACCTCGGGTTCGTCCGGCAGGACTTTCGCGGGCGTCACAAACGCGGGCGGCTTGGGGGGAGACGGCGGAGGCGTCTGCTCTTTGGCGGGAGGAATCAGGTCCGCGCCGCCGTGCTTGCGGATAATGTCGTCGATCTCCTCCGCATCGAGCGTCTCTTTTTCGACGAGTTCTTCAGCTATTGCCGTCAAGATGTTCTGGTGCTCGGTCAGCATATGCCTGGCGTCGGTATAGGCATCTTCAAGCAACTTATGGATGGACTTGTCGACCGCCGATGCCGTCTCTTCGCTGAAATCGCGCTCCTTCACGAAGTCGCGCCCCAGGAACACCTCCGTGTTCGAGCCGAAGGAAATGGGGCCCAACTCGCTCATGCCCCACTGGCATACCATCGCATGCGCCAACTCGGTGGCGCGCTTCAGGTCGTTCGACGCGCCGCTCGTAAATTCGTTGAAGACAATCTCTTCCGCCGCGCGCCCGCCCATCATCATGCGCATGGTCGCCATGCAGTACGCTTTCGACATGCTGTGCCGGTCTTCCGTCGGGATCATGCTTGTCAGACCCAGCGACGGGCCACGTGGAATAATGGTCACCTTATGGACGGGATCGGCGTCGGGTATCATCCGGCCCACCAAAACGTGACCGGCCTCGTGATAGGCCGTGTTGCGCTTCTCCGCCGCGCTCAGCATAAGGCTGCGGCGCTCGGGGCCCATGAGCACGCGGTCCTTCGCGTTCTCGAAATCCACCATCGTCACTTTGTCTTGCTCGCGCCGCGCAGCCAACAAGGCGCCCTCGTTGACCATGTTCGCGAGGTCGGCGCCCGAGAACCCTGCCGTGCCTCGCGCCAACGTGTTGATCGACACGGTGTCGTCAATGGGCACGCCATTGTTCCGGATGTGAATCCCCAGAATGGCCTCGCGCCCTTTGATGTCGGGATTGGCAACCACGATTTGGCGGTCGAATCGCCCAGGACGAAGCAGTGCCCGGTCCAACACATCGGGCCGGTTTGTCGCGGCCATCAGGATGACGCCTTCGTTTGTATTGAAGCCGTCCATTTCCACCAACAACTGATTCAGAGTCTGCTCGCGTTCGTCGTGACCGCCACCCAGGCCTGCGCCGCGTTGACGACCCACCGCGTCGATTTCATCAATGAAGATGATGCACGGCGCATGCTTCTGGCCCTGCTGGAACAAATCGCGCACGCGGCTAGCCCCGACGCCGACGAACATCTCGACGAAGTCGGAA
The DNA here is from genome assembly GCA_041662805.1 of Candidatus Hydrogenedentales bacterium. Classification (GTDB taxonomy): domain Bacteria; phylum Hydrogenedentota; class Hydrogenedentia; order Hydrogenedentales; family SLHB01; genus JAIBAQ01. The sequence goes on from JBAZRU010000063.1 coordinate 8,660, forward strand.
CCGCTGATACTGAAGAACGGGACATGGGCCTCGCCGGCCACGGCTCGCGCCAAGAGCGTCTTGCCCGACCCCGGAGGGCCGACCAACAGCACGCCCTTGGGAATCTTGCCGCCAAGCCTCGAAAACTTCTTCGGGTCCTTCAAGAACTCGATGATCTCTTGCAGCTCTTCTTTTGCCTCGTCCACGCCCGCTACATCGTCGAACGTCACGACCTTATCGCTGTGGTTTACGAGGCGCGCCCGGCTCTTGCCAAAGGACAATGCCTTATTGCTGCCGCCCTGCATCTGGCGAAACATGAAAAACCAGAACACGCCGAATATCAGGAGCAGTGGCACGATGCCCGTGAATAAGTCGAACCAGACCGTAGTCTCGCGGCCCACGATAGTCTCGATCTTCTTCTCCTGCATGATCGTTCTCCATGCCTCGGGGAAGATATCGCTTTCGATGGCGATGCTGGCCTGACCCTTGTACTTCTCTTTGAATTCAGCCTTGAATCCATAGAGATCCTCGCTCTTGGTCACATGCACCGGACTCTTGATATTGTCCGCCTTAAGCTGACTCTCAAAGTCGGAAAGACCGAGCTTCTCGGTGCCGGTGCGACCCGTCGAAAACGTGGTCAGCAGCAGTACCAAAATGATCAGAACGACGATCCAGAGCGAAATTTGCTTCAAAAAACCATTCATAAGAGAAGCATTTACCTCATGTTACGGCAGGTGACTTTGGCCCGCCGATTTAAGCATCTCGTATGATAACACACGGACAGGGGGTCTACAATCCCGTTGGCCGACTTTTGCAGTGCCTGTCTCAACAGTCTACCATACAACAAGATACGAATAGCTGAAAGGTTGCGATATGGCGAAAGCTCAAGAAATGATTCGAGTTGGGGTTATTATGGCGGGCGGGTCTGGCGAACGGTTCTGGCCGTTGTCGCGACAGAACCGCCCGAAACAGCTCCTGCGTCTGACCAGCGAACACGAGTCCATGCTGGAAGAAGCGGTCAATCGACTGCTCCCCGTTGTCTCACGCGAACGGGTTTACGTCATAACCAGCCGGGCGCTTGTCGCGCCGATCCAAGCCGCCGGCGTGGCGATTCCCGAGGAGAACATCCTGGGCGAGCCATGCAAGCGCAATACGTCCGGGGCCTTGGCCTACGCAACCGCGGCCGTCCTCGCCGCTCACGGTAACAAGCCGGAAGCCATCAGCATGGCTATCATTACCGCGGACCATCAGATTGGCGACGCCGCCCTCTTTTGCCAGACGGTCAATGCCGCCCTTGAGATTGTCGAGCAGGACGACGTGCTGGGGACGATGGGCATTACTCCGACGCGCCCCGAAACCGGGTACGGCTATATTCAGGTCGCCGCCCCGTTGCCCCGTAGCTCTTCAAACGCGTCTACCGCTTTTTCCGTGCGCGCCTTTCACGAAAAGCCCAACCGCGAGTGCGCCTTGGACTTCATTGCCACACAGCAGTACTTCTGGAACAGCGGCATGTTTTTTTGGCGGGTGTCCACCTTTCTGGAAGAACTCGACGCGATTCGCCCCGACATGTCCGATGCCGTTCGCGGTATGACGCAGGCGTTGATGGCGGGAAAGCATGACCAGGCAAGCGTAATCTTTGAATCGCTGGAAGACATCTCCATCGACTATGCCCTCATGGAACACGCGCGCCGCGCCGTCATGATACGGGCCGATTTCCCGTGGGACGACGTCGGCTCATGGCCTGCCCTGGAACGAAGCTACCCCATGGATGCCCGGGGGAACGTCGCTGTGGGCGACCCTGTTCTCATCGATTCCAGAGGCTGCATCGTTTACAACGACATCGGCCCCGATGCCATGGCCGTCAGCGTGATCGGAGCCGAAGACCTCGTCGTCGTAGTCACAAAGGACGGGCTCCTCGTCACGCCCAAAGATCGCGCCCAAGACGTTCGACGTGCCGTCACGGAACTGAAGCAACGGGGCGCGAAGCAGGTCTAGCGCCGGTAGATTGCCCCGTTTACCAAGGCCCGGCTCAGGACGCGCGCGTGCAGGGGGCCAATTTCGCGGGACTGAATCAGGTCGAAAAGGGGTCCAACTCCCCATGCGAACAGCGTGCGTGTGAACTCGACCTCGGCCGGCTGGCCATTCACGATCCGCGTTTCGGGGTCGTGCGTGTGGATCACCCATGTGTTGCCGCCGACGGGAAAATCGTCAAGCTCGAAGGGCTGGTCTTGCTCCGGGGTCGCTCCCAAAAACATGATGTCTCCGACATTCTTCAACTGGCCTGTCGTGTAGTACAAATCGAAGTCCTGAACAAGCAAGTAGATTGGACTGAATTCATACAACGCCTTCGGATACTCGGCGGCCTGAATCGCCGTAGCGCCCGCGCCGAGGGCCGGCAGGTTAGAAAAGTCCGCGTAATCTTCGCTGGTATACACCACGCCGTCCACGTCAACGACGAAAAACGTGGATTCGGCATTGTTCACTAGATTTCTTCTCTTCAAATGCCACACGGTGTACGTGTTGATTGTGCTGCTGTCCACCACCGTGTAGGTCAATTCATCTGCAAAGGAGTCAAACCCGTTGTGAGGAGTCTTCTCCGCGAATGTCCACGAGTTTCCGAGGGCCATGGGCCAATAATTCGCGAATGTGTAGGGATCCGGTTCCTGGGCCGGCGGCGCCGGAGCGGGACAACCCGATACGGATACAAACAAGATGCAGATGAGCAACACGTTCAAAAGGGTACGCGCACAGAACACCATGAGATAGACTCCTCTGCTTGCCAAGACCAAAGCAATGCGCGAAAAGCCTAGCATTGATTGAACCATGAATGCCAAATAGTCCGGGTGGCCGGGGTTCCTGCGTGGATAGTCCAGTCAGGGCAGAGAGACAATTGCCGGAAGAGCAATCGCCCGGCGTCAAGCAGGCGTTGAATTCCTGGGGAAGCGCTCCTATGATCCGGCGCGGTAATCTAACGAGAGGAAATTCATGTCTACGTCGAACGATACAACAGTCCATATGATTGGTCACGGGCACATCGATCCCACGTGGTTGTGGCGGTGGACCGAGGGATACGAAGAAGTCCGCGCGACGTTTCGCAGCGCGCTGGACCGTATGAACGAGACGCCGGAATTCCGGTTTACGGCGAGCAGCGCGTGTTTCTATGCGTGGGTGAAGGCGTGCGATCCGGACCTGTTCGACGAGATTCGAGCGCGGGTTAAGGAAGGCCGCTGGGAGATCGCGGGTGGCTGGTGGATCGAGCCGGACTGCAACATCCCCTCCGGCGAGTCGTTCGTGCGCCAAGGGCTGTATTCTCAGCGTTTTTTCGAGCAGGAGTTCGGCGTACGCGTCAAGGTTGGGTTCAACCCCGACAGTTTTGGCCACGCCGGGACTTTGCCTCAGATCTACAAGAAGCTGGGCATCGACTTCTACGCGTACATGCGCCCGGATCCGGTTACGGAAATGCGCTATCCCGAAGGCACGACGTTTTGGTGGCAGGCGAACGACGGGTCACGCGTGCTGGCCACAACAATCCTCGAAAGCTACAACGCCGACGAAGAGACGATAGAGCGGGCACTCCGGCTTACAAAGAGTCCCTATCTGAACGAGGGTCAGACGGAAATCCTCGGGTTCTTTGGCGTGGGCAATCATGGCGGCGGGCCGACAAAGCGGGCGATTGCGCGTATTCAGGAAGCGCGGAAGGATGAGAAGCAGCCCAACGTGGAATTCTCGACCTTGCAACGGTACTTCGAGTCGGTGCTCGAGAACAAAAAGAAGAGCGCGATTCCGGTCATCGCGACGGATCTACAGCATCATGCGCAGGGGTGCTATACGACGCACGCGGAGGTTAAGCGCCTGAACCGATCGACGGAGCACGCGCTGATGGCCGCGGAACGGTTCGCAACGGCCGCATGGCTGGTACAGGATCATCCATACCCCAAGGAAGTCCTGGAAAAGGCGTGGAAAGACCTGCTGTACAACCAGTTTCACGATATCCTCGCGGGGTCGAGCCTTGAGTCTTCCTACGAAGATGCGCGCGACCAGCTTGGCTCCGCGCGCCACGCGGCGAATGTCGTGCGCAACGAGTCTCTTCAGGTGATCGCGCGCGCGGTCGACACGACTGCCGAGGGAAACACGATGATGGTCGTGAACCCGTTGCCGTGGCCTGTGCGGCACGTCGTGACCGCGCCGCCCGTCATCGCGCGAACGTTGGAGACCCCTCTGCACATCGTGGACTCGGAGAACAAGCATGTATTGTGTCAAGAAGTGCTCGACGAACGCATCGGAAGCAAGGCGCATGTGTTTACAGCGGAAGTCCCCGCGCTAGGCTATCGATGCTTCCACGCGCGGTCCGGGGCAAAGAAAGTGAAGCAGGAAGGCAAGCTGAAGGCCGGGCGCGATTTCCTCGAGAATAAGTGGTGGCGCATCGAGTTCGATCCATATCGGGGACACGTTAGCCGGCTCTTCGACAAGAAGCGCGAAATCGAAGTCCTTAACAAAGGGAATGTCCTTGCAGCGCTGGTAGACTCGTCGGACACGTGGGGGCACGATACGCTGCAATACCGGACAGAAGCCGGGCGCTTCGGTGACGCAGCGCTGTCCGTGCTGGAGGAAGGACCGGTCCGTGCAACGGTGCGGGCGCAGTCGTGGTTTGGCAAGTCGTGCGCGGACTCGTTCGTGTCCCTGTACCGGACGACGGACACCATCGATTGCGTGTTTCGAATCAACTGGCAAGAACGCCACACCATGCTCAAGCTGGGGTATGAAACGCGGATCGAGCAGGGCGCTGCGACCTATGACACGGCATACGGATGCCAGGAGCGCGGCACGACAGGGAACGAAGAACCGGGCCAACAGTGGTTCGATCTAACCGGCAATATCGAGGGCGAAGCCTATGGGCTGGCGGTGATGAACGACGGCAAGTACGGGTTCGATATCATGAGCGGCACCATGCGTGTGACGTTGCTGCGCAGCCCCGCGTATGCGCACCACGATCCTGCCCGTTACGACGCGTCGCAACCGTTTACGATCATGGACCAAGGGTGGCACACAGTACGCATTCGGCTGGCTCCACACGGCGGGACGTGGAAGTCGGCGGACGTCTGCCGCAACGCTTGGGAACTGAACGAGCCGTTAATTGTCCATGTCGAATCGGCGCATCCCGGGCGCTTGGGGCTCAGCGAATCCTTTTTGGATACGGAAGCCCCGAATGTTCTCCTGAGCGTCTTCAAGATGAGCGAAGACGGCGACGACATTGTCGTGCGCGGGTATGAAACCGCGGGAAAGAAGACGGAGACGGTGCTTCGGCTACCGCACGCCGACCGCTCCGTGCGCGTTGTTTTTGAACCGCATGAAATCAAGACGTTGCGATTGGGACGCGAGCGAGGTGCACCGGTCGCGGTGAATCTCCTCGAAGAAGCAATGCCATGAACAATACAGCCGATGGCAGTGGTCCACCTCGCGAAGCGGAAGCGGACAGCCCGCAGGCAAGAAAAAAGCGCGCGGGGAAAGTGCTCAAGCGATTCATGGGCAACATGCTTCTCGTCGCGATATCGCTGGGCATCGCGCTTGCCTTGGGCGAGGCCGTGCTGCGGCATCGGTATGCCCACATGCTGTATACGCCAAGGACCGAAGTCGCGGTCATTCAGCAATACTTGACACTGAACGATGCCATTGGTTTTACATGGCTTCCCGACATTGATTTCGGAAAGCATATTGTCCTCGGGAATTCCGATGTGGAACTCGATCCCCTATCGACGGACGAGTTTGGGTTCTGGAACCACCCGGAGGCGATTGCCGCGCGCCGGTCGGGGCATGCAATCGACGTTATCGGATTGGGCGACTCGTTTATGGAGCACGCGACATTCCCCTTTTTCGAGATGTTTCACGAGCACAACCTCTCGTACTACAGCATGGCGATTCATCGCCAGTGTCCGCCGCAATACAGCACGATTCTCAACGACTACGCGTTGGCGAACAAGCCCAAGTGGGTAATCTTGGGCTTATTCGAGAACGACTTTTCCGAGACGACCGACTACGACGATTGGCGGCGCACGGACCTGGACTGGTTCACCTATCACTCCGGAACGTGGTGCGGTCCATCGCTCGGCGTCGACAAGAAAGAACGCTTCGCGAAGGTCTATTTGAAAGGGTGGTATGCCTTCTATCGTGTGTTGTACGCGAAGGTCCGTGGTGAGCGAATGAGCATTGGGGGACCGACTCCCTACGAAATGAGCCGCGTTCACGAGTGCGTGTTACAGGCGGTCTTGACCGCGCGCAATCATGGGGCGCGTCTCGTGATTGTATTGATCCCAAGCAAGGCAACGACGCTGGACGGCCTGACCAAAGAGGCGGAAGGCTACGACGAGTTGATGCTGAATCTCAAGGAGTATGCGATTCCGACAGTGGACTTGCGGCCCATCTTTCGAAGCCACCCGAATCCGAGCAGCCTCTACTACGAAAAAGACAGCCACTGGAACCGAGAAGGCATTCGCATTGCCGGCGCGGAAATTCTCAAGAAGATGGAAGTGCAGACCCCATGATTCTGGAAGATATTGAACAGAAGTGCTTGAGCTACTTGAAGCAGGTGACCCGGGCCTTGGTGCCGTTCGAGCAGTTGGTCGCGTACTTGCGCAGGCAGGATGAATTGGGTCCATTCGACGAACTGGACCTGCTCGATTTTCTGAGAAAGCACGAGCTGTTTCAGGTTATCGAATCGCCGACCGGAGCGCTTGGCAACGACGCGTCTCAGAAGCTGAGAGAAGCGGGTTTCAATGTGGGGCCGTCCGTGATCCTCGTCACGCGAATTCCACCGGCCCGCGAACTGGCTGCGCAATTCGACGCGCAAATCGAAGTACTCGTGGGCGCCCTTCAGCGGGCGCTTCAGGAGGCCGAACTGAGCGGAGACGCAAAGCGAGTTGGCGAAGTGACGAGCATGGTTGAACGAGCGGAGAAACTGCGTGAGATCTTCAAGGCGCTGGAGTAAAGGTTCAAGCGACTCCATCTTCGCTCTGTGTACATTCAACGCACGCTACTCTTTCCTGAGTTCTCATACCACACGACATTATTCGTGGCCGCGCCCCCCGCGATGATATCGGCGCGGCCATCTTTGTTGAGGTCCGCAATGACGATGCCCGAGACGGCAACGCCTCCTTCGTCGATGGGGGCACGTTCCCAGACTTCAGTCTCTGCGGCATGCCGGTACACGTAGAGGCCATATGGCGCGCCACGATACCCGGCGACTATTTCGTCGGACCCATCTTGGTCGAGGTCGGCAATGGCGAGGCCGTGGCCGTCGTTGAACGAAGTGTCGATGACGGAGCGTCGCCAAGGGTCTTCGACCATCCTGACGGCGATGTACACAACAACTTCGTCGCCGTGCCAAGGTTCGATAGCGGCGATAAAGCGTGCTCCCGTTGGCTTCAGTGCGCCCATGCCGACTTCGCTCGACCCCTGCTTCGGCTGTTCCATGCGATTGACGGACCCGAAGCGCTTCTTGCTGAC
>JBAZRU010000064.1:0-4591 GCA_041662805.1 Candidatus Hydrogenedentales bacterium
TCTGGAGGCGCGCGCATTGCTCGAACTCGACGACAAGCCGTGCAAATCGATCCTGATTGTCGAGTTCTTCGACGACATCGAAGAGCGCTTGGCTGCGTTGGCAAAGCGCAACTTGGGCTTGCGCCATGTCGTCCTCACCGATCCGCGCCAGCAAGAACGAATCTGGGCCTTACGCAAATCCGGCTTGTCCCTGCTGACCGGCTGCAAAGGCCCTGCGAAACCCGTCCCCGGTATCGAAGACATCGCCGTGCTGCCCCAACAACTCCCCGATTACATCAATTCGCTGACGGCGCTGCTCGCGCGGTTGGGGCTGAGCGGGTCGTACTACGGACACGCGGCGTCGGGCTTAATGCACGTGCGGCCGGTTCTCGATCTGCACACGGCGGAAGGCATCGCGAAGTATCGCGAACTCGCCGACGAGGTCGCCGCGCTCGTCCTGCAATTCAAGGGATCGCTCTGCGCGGAGCACGGCGTAGGTATCGCGCATACGGAGCATCTTCCGGAGCAGCTTGGCCCCGAACTGCTCGATGCCATGCTGGCGATCAAAACGGTCTTCGATCCGAAGAACCGGTTCAACCCGGGAAAGATTGTTGCGGACGGGCATCACTACAAGCTTGACGAGAACTTCCGCCATGGGCCTTCGCGCAACCTCTCGCTGCCTTTCGAACCCATGCTCGCGTTCGCCGCGAAAGACGAAGGCTTCATCGGCAACCTCGAACAATGCAATGGATGCGGCGGCTGCCGCAAAGATGCGCCGACCATGTGTCCGACCTTTGCGGCCACCGGCGAAGAGATCATGTCGACCCGCGGCCGCGCCAACGTGATTCGGACGGTGCTGCAGGGACGACTGGACGGCACGGCGAACGCGCTGACATCGCGTTATCTCGAAGAGGCCTTGAGTAATTGCCTCGCGTGCAAGGCGTGCACGTCGGAATGCCCCTCCAACGTGAACATGACGTTGCTGAAATCCGAGTTGGTGCACGCGCGTCATCAGCTTGAAGGCGTGTCGTTGCGCGAACGCATGATCAGCCGCGTCGATATCCTCGGCGCGCTCGGAACCATCGCGCCGCGCATCGCCAACGCCGTCATCGCGAACAAGTGGGTGCGCAAACAAATCGAGCGCGTCCTCGGCATGACCGCGAAACGCCCGCTGCCGCCCTTTGCACTGGAACGCTTCGACCGCTGGTTCAAGCATCGCCCCACACCAAAGAAAGCGACACGCGGCAAAGTAATCCTGTGGGACGACACCTTCGTCCGGTTCTACGAACCCAACGTAGGACAGTCCGTCGTCGCCGTGCTTGAGGCGGCGGGATTCGAAGTCGCGTTGGCCGAAGGCCGCAAGTGCTGCGGGCGTCCCGCGTTCAGCGTCGGATGCCTCGACACGGCCCGCGCATTCGGTTTGCACAATGTGGAGTTGCTGAAGGACGGCACGGACCCCATCATCTTCGTCGAGCCGTCGTGCTATTCGATGTTCGCGCAAGACTACCGCGAACTGAAGATCCCCAATTGGGAGAAGGTCGCGAAGCGCTGCATTCTCTTCGATCAGTTCCTCTACAACCTGCTCGAAAAGGAACCCAATGCGCTCGAATTCGGCGACGGATTCACCTGGGTTGCCATTCACGGACACTGCCACGCTAAGGCACTGACCGACACGAGCATCGTGCCCAAGCTGTTTTCGAAGCTACCCAACAGCACCGTCACCATGCTCAACACGGGCTGCTGCGGCATGGCCGGCGCGTTCGGTTCGCTCAAGTCGAAATACGAACTCTCGCTCAAAGTGGCGCAACCGCTTGTCGATCAGATCAACGACCTCACCGCGGGCACCGATGTAGTCGCGGCAGGCACAAGCTGCCGTCACCAGATCGATCACCTGACTCCAGTAAAGCCACTGCACACCGCGGAAGTCTTCGCCCGCGCGCTGAAGAAGTAGCGCCCGGTCTCCGTGCCGGGCGGTCTTAATGTATTTGTTGCCGGGCGGCCTTGTGTATTTCTTGCCAGGCGTCCCGTTGTATTTCGGACCGGGCTTCTCGGCGCTCCTGCAATCTTCAACGTGTCCCCGGAGGGCGGGTTTTCCAACCCGCCGCCCGCACCCGTCCAATGCCGAATTAAGAGGCGGGTTAGAAAACCCGCCCTCCGTGCGGACTTTTCATTCTACGGCGTGGAGCCGCGCTGGCGGACTTGGGCTTGGGGGTCGGTGACAAGCGAACTCCGTTGCAAGCGGTAGGATCCCGTGAGGATCCACGATTTCAGGGTCGGTCCCATACCCAATAGAACAAGCGAACAAAGGCCGAGTGTAATCCCCGTAATCCACGCGCCGGAATTGGAGAAGACAAATACGAAGCGAGGCAAGATGGCCGCGATCGCGATTGCGATAAGACTGGGGACATATACCTTGTGGTACTGCGGAATAATGATGCGTCTCAAACCGATGCGGCCGGATAGAGTCAGCGGGGGACGGGCGCGCGGAACATAAATCGTCACACGCACAAGCGCGGCAAACGCCGCAAGAAACAGAAGGTACGCCGATAGACGCGCGATTTCGCGCGAACTGACGGCCAGCGATTCGCCGAACAATCGCTCAATGAATGAGCCTCCGCAGACAATAACCAACCCAATCCAAACCGAGATCGCACATGCGAATCCCGTTGAGATGTGTGCCCACTTCTCTTGCGGCCCAAGGTCTGTCAATGGCCAGCCGACCTCCGTTTCATCCCTTGATTCCTTAAGCTCCTTCGCTCCGGCGAGAAGCAGACCTCTCGCTGGCGCCTTGCCTGCGGGGACTGATTTGTCCGATGCAGCGAGATTCCACGGAAATGCTTCGAGGTTCCGGGCTACTGCCCACCTGAGCAGTGGAGGCAACAAGAGGATTAGCACGACTCCTCCAACAGGCGAAGGCGCAAGAAGAAAAGCCAAAGGCAACAGGAAGAGAAGAGGAGTCGACAGAGTCAGATCTCCTGTCAAGCTAACGGCGACAACCAACATCGTCGTGTACCCGATAAGCAAAAAGGCAAGAGGAATCTGCCAAGGAACTACTCCGGTGAGGACACACGCAGCCAGCACCAGAACGACAAAGGGCAAGTCCTCGACTGCAAGCCGCAATGGCCCCAACGGCAATGATTGCCTCCCCGTATAGGGCGTTGCAGAAAGCCACCGATAATAGCCCTTGTCGAATATGGGATGGAATGCGAAGACTCGATTCGCGCCGTAGACGAGCGACGCTGCACAGAGCGCGAAATAGAAAAACCCGCGGCGTTCGACTACCAGACCTTCGATGTATTCGTCGTCGGCAGCGAGATTGTATGCGTATGCGTTGTACAGCTCCCATGCTAGGAATAGCGCAGGCACGCCCATTACACCGTAGAAGAGGCAGCGCATAAGGAAGTGGCGCGGCCAAAGCTCGAGCACCCGGCGCATCATGAGCGCGACCCTTCGAAGTAACGCTCGATATTCTTGAGCGTGTCGGGGCTGAGCATGCTCTCAAGCACGTCCTGCAGTGAACCGGACACTCCCGTCAATGCCCGAAGGCCGTCGGCGGTGTCGTAGGCCAGCACGCACCCGTCGCGGAGAATGGCGATGCGTTCGGCGACCTCTTCGACAATCTCCGGGACCGGCGTCGTGATGAGCGCGGTGATGTCGTTGCGGGCGGCAAGTCCTTGCATAACCCGCTTGAGTGCAAACAAGGCGGATGGGTCTAGCCCTCCCGAAAACGGCTCGTCCATCAGCAGCACCGTCGCGTCGCTCACCAAGGCAGAGCAGATCGCAATCTTCTTCTGCTGTCCCGTGGAGTACGACGCGATGGGCGCATCGATCTGCTGTGTGAGGTCGAACAGCGGCGTCAATCGCTCGATGTGGTCGAAAAGCCGTTCGAAAGAGACACCGTACAACTTGCCGACGTTCAACAAGAACTCGCGTCCCGTCTTGTGTACCGGAAGCCAGGGATTGTCGGGCAAGTAGAAGAGGCGCTTCCGAATCTTCAGTTCGGCGTCCTCGCTGCGCTTGCGGCGGAGCCCGTCAATCTCGATGTAGCCCTTCTGTGGCGTAAGCATCCCGGCGACAGCCGCCAGCAGCGTGCTTTTCCCCATGCCGTTGGGTCCCATCACGGCCACGAGCTCGCCCGTGGCGATGCGCAGATTAACGTCTTTCAGAACGGGCCGCACGCCGTAGTGCTGAGTCAGGTCCACAATATCAATCATTGCCTATTGTCTCCCTCATGTTCGGCACTGCGAGGCCAATTCTAGGTGGCCATAGCTCACTTTCGCGCGGCTACTCCGGCCAATCCGAGTCGATTGACCATCACGCCGAATCCCACTTGCGATCCGTAACACCATGCTTTGGTGTGAGCTTGAACGCCTTGCGAGTCTTCCGTACGTACACGGGGTCGACCTTGTTATGGTGGGATAGGCACGACGTAAATCGCAACGCTGTCTTCGATCTTCTTGCTCAGGACAAGGTGCGATGCCTTGCCCCCTTGCCGGACGGAAATGCCAAAGAACGAGCATTTGCGAAGGAAGTCCCCGGCATGCATCGGGCTGGACATGGCAGTCTACACAGCGGGCTGAAGCTGTACGCTACGTACTTGATCTTTACGCTT
>JBAZRU010000064.1:4601-16034 GCA_041662805.1 Candidatus Hydrogenedentales bacterium
TGCGAAGTTCATCCATATTGACGCCACGCACGGGAGGTTGCACCCTTTCAACGTCTAACAAGACCGCAACGTGGTAGTCTGCTTTGTCCGGATTCTCCCACTCGGATGCATCACTCGGATTGTAGAAGCGGACCTTTCCAGGCGTATTCAGAACCGCGTCAACACACGTCTCAAGCACTTCCTGGAGCTCGCGGAATGCGGTCTCGCGAGTCCTTCCGGTCCCGACCAAGTCAAACGTGAGTGCTGTCGCATACCATTTCGAGCCGCGCTGTTTGAATGAAACTGGGACAGTCCCTTGGAGTGTCCTTACCTGAATGTGTGGCATGCCATTAACTCCAAAATGAGTAACCTGTCGGATTATCCCATTCTCCCGAGCCCGTGTACAACAGGTCTCAGTTTGAGGCGGAACCGCGCTTTTGTCGCCGGGGACAAAACATCTATACTCGGCGCGGCGCTCGTTGTGCCTTTCCGAATCAGGTCCGTGAGCCGGTTCCTAAGTAGCGCGCAATCGCTTGCGAAATCGGGAGGTGTACCAATGGCCACAGCCCTGTGGGCCTTCGGCTTTCTCTTCTTCATCCAACTTTTCACGCTCTATATCGAGAGCATGTATCGCCTGTCGTTGACCAAATTGTCGATGGGGATGGAGATGTGGGGCCTTGTGTTTTTGCTTGCGCCATTGCCCTTGCTCCTGCTTGGCCGGTTCGGAGAACGCTACCTCCCGCGTATCGCGATAGCGGGACTCGTCGTCACGCGGTGCATTGCGCCTTACCTGGGAGCGCGTGCGCAGATCATCAATTCCGGCATCGGCGTAGCATGTTTTCTCATTCTACTTTGCTACACGTTTGCGGGGTCGCCCGCTGTCCCGCGCGCGGATTGGATGAGCGCCATCGTTTTGGCCATGCTCGGCTCCATCGTGCTGCGCAGCTCCGTATGGGCGACGTATGACCTCTCTCTTTATCCTGTCGGTTTCCTGCCCGCGGCCGCCGTATTCGCGGGGCTCCTTGCATGGGCTTGGACGCATGCGAGGCGTGAACGTGACGACACATTCGCGTCACCTTCGGTGGACAATGTTGAAGCACCCGCGTCTATTGTCCAATCGCTCGCCGCATCGCTTGTTTTCTTCGCAACGATCGTGTTGCTCTATCTCATCGTCTCCAGTCCCGGCGTCATTTCCGCCTGGTCGGGGTCCAGCTATCCAGTTGTTATCGTCATCACAACCATTGCCTGGTTCACGGCTCTGTACTTCGCCAAGTCCGTGACCGTCGGCAAAGGCATGCTGGCCTGCTGGAATCTCCTGTTTTTCATCGCTCTCGTGACCGGCATTCTCGCGAACACCGTCACGTTCCCTTCCTCGCCGGATGCGCCAGTTACCGTCACGGGCCGGGACCAATGGTGGCAACATGCGCCTCTCTATTTCATGCTCTTTCTTTCTCCCGTCCTGGCATTCAATTTGGCCATGGCCATGCAGGCCCCGCGCACGACCATCCGAAAATCCGCCTTCTTGGTGTCTGCCGGGAGCTTGTTGCTACTCGTTCTGCCCATCCTCTTGATCTTATCCAACGTTTGGGGCTATGTGCAGCCGGTGAGTCCCATGATGCGAAACAAGTTCTATCTTCCCTTCGCGTTGGCCGGGGCGCTCATCCTGTTGGGGATTACATTGTCGCAATCGCGCACATTCTCCCACGCACCTTCGCCCGGCAAGTCATGGGCGAGACGCGTGGCGACCGTGCTCTGCGTGGTCTTTCTCGTCCGATTCGGCTACATACAGGTTCTTCCCGCACGAAACGCCATTTCAGTCAGCACGGAACCGATACAGCAGCTTCGCGTGCTTACCTACAACTATCAGCAAGGCTCGGAGCTGAACGGCGATCAGTGCTACCGGGGCCAAATGCGTTTCATCGGAGACATCAATCCGGATATCGTCCTTCTCCAGGAAAGCGACACGCCGCGCCCGTCCGGCGGCAACGTGGATTCGCCGCGACTTTTTGCGGAGTCCCTCGGATACCGTCTCTATTTCGGCCCCAAGACCGTGACCGGCACCTTCGGTACGGCCATCCTCTCGCGCTTCCCATTGGAAAATCCGCGCACCATTTTCACGTACAGCGAGGAAGACGAAGTGGGAACGGCTGTGGCCGAGATCGTAGTGAACGGGCGGCGCATTGTGCTCCTCAACAATCACCCTGACGGGGGCGACGCTGTCAAGCATGCGCATATCGATGCCCTGATTGCCGAGGCGAAACGCTATGAACATGCACTCGCCGCCGGCGATTTCAACTCTCGCCAGAGTTCGCCCTATTACGCCAAGCTCTCGGCCGTATTGCGCGATTCCTGGCTCTCCCTCTACCCCAACGCGGTGGGCGACGCAGATTCCGTTTTGGGTGGGGACGCGTCGGACGCGAGCCGTTTCGACATGAGCGAGCGCATCGATCACATCTTTGCTTCCGACACCTTCAAGGCGGTCGATGCGCACTACATCCTTAGGCCGGACTCGTTGACGGACCATCCCGCATACTGGTGCACATTGCATCTCGAATAGCGTAGCGCTGGCTGGCATGGTTCCACTGGACTTTCACCTATCGGAGCTCTTCACATGCGAAGGATTGCGAAAGTGTTCGGAGCGTTGTTGCTTGGCCTTCTTGCAGGCTTCCTCGTGGTTGTCGGGGTGTGCGTCGCGCTGAACTCGCGCACGCCGTCGCCGACGGACCTGTCCCAAAGTGCTCAACTCAAGCAACCTCCCGCGCCGCTGCGCGAACCGGTCACGCTCAAAATCGTCACGTTCAACATCTGGGACCTTTACGCGCTGAGCACACGCAGGGCCGAGCGCATGGCCTTGATCGGCGAAGCGCTCGTTGGATTTAACCCCGATATCGTCGGCTTTCAGGAATCATGGGTGAAATCCGATCGTGCTATGGTCACGAAGCGGCTCGAAGAGATCGGACTAGTCCATCTCCATTACTTCCGGAGTGGACTTGTGGGCAGCGGACTGCTTGTCGCAAGCCGATACCCAATCGCGGAGGCCTACTTCCACCGTTACACGCAGGGCGGCATCCCGTACCGGGTCGATCACGGCGACTGGTGGGCAGGCAAAGGCGTTTGCGTGGCGCGCATCGAATTGCCGGGCGGCGTGGGATATCTCGATTTCTTCGACACGCACACCCACGCGCAATATGGCCTCACCCTCTACGACTCCATCCGCCTGAGCCAAGCCGAGGAACTCGCCGCATTCATCAACAAGGCCGCAACCAGCACATCGCCCGCCATCGCCGTCGGCGACTTCAACACGACCGCGGACCAAGCGCAATACGAAACCGTCGTGGAAAGCGCCAAGCTCAAGCGCGTCATGAAACTGGACAGCCGCATCGATCACGTCTTCGCAGTGGATTCGCCGCGCTATGCCTATGAAGTTCTCGACACGGTGCAGATTGGCGTCGACGACAGGAAGGAACGTATCCGTTCGGGCATGAGCGACCATCCTGGATACATGACGACGGTGCGGATCACGCCCACGGGAGCGCAGTAAGGCGGGTCTAGGGTACTGGGGTTAGGGATCAGGGTCGTTCGCAAAAGGAAGGCTCCACTTCTCAGTTTCTGCCTCCCGGCTACTGACTACTGACTTCTGACTTCCTCACAACCCCAAATTATCCATCGTCTGCTGCTGCCTTTGATCATGCTCTTGGCCAATGCCTCGGGCATCGCCACGCACGCGGCTGCTGACGGCGCTTGACCCCGCCGAACTCATGTTGTCGAGCTGATTCGAGATTCCGATTCCCGTCATCGTCTCACCGAGCGGTCCCACGCCGCCTCCGCCAGCGCCGCGGTGCTGTTGCGGCGGTTGGCCACTCAGCACTTGCCGGGCCGCACCCGCCGGGACACCGGTCGATACCGTGCCTGTCGACGGGTCATATGCGAAATCGCGTCCGCTGGAATCTTTGGGAAGAGTCGCCATATACACGGGAACAAGTTGCTGTAGGTTTCCGGGATAGAATCCGGTTGCGCCGGCAAACTTACCGATGGCGTCCCTGACTTGTTGGAGCTTGACCTGTTCGGAAGGGCCTCCGCCCGCGGAGGCAGCGGTCATCGCGGCTGCGGGTCTGTCCAGGAGACGGCCGGACGCAGGGTCATACGCATACTGGCTACCGTCTGCTTTGGTCGGTAACACCGTGAAATAGCTGGGAACCAAGTCCTGCAACGAGGACGGGTTCTTCCCGTGCTCGGCTTGATATGCCTGTATAGCCTTGCTGATTTCAAGGTCGGACGTCGTGCCCTTAACGTCTTCGAGCGTCTTCTGATACGTCGACATCTGTTCGGCCTGCAATCCACCCTGAATTGCGGTCGATGCCATCATGTCGACGAGGCACCCTGACAGGCTCACGGCGAGGAACAGGCCGCCGAGAGCAATTGCACTCACACGCATTGGACAACCCTCCTTTTGCCTTCCATCAAGTATACCACACCGGGAGAGCACGAGCGCCCGGTTCTTCCGCGAGGGAGAATACGAAGAGGGCGGACGCCTCATGGCGCCCGCCCTCGCTTCTCCGTATCAAGGTGAGATTTCGGCTAGAGGTTGTAGCCCGCTTCGTCGTGCAGCGACAAATCGAGGCCTTGAGTCTCCGATTGTTCATCGACACGGAGGCCGATCACAACGTCCACCAACTTGAACAGGATCGCGCTCACGATGCCACAGTAGACAATCGTGACCAGCGCACCCTTGGCCTGAATCATGAACTGTGCCGCGATGCCGATTTCGTCGACCGCGCCGCCCTGCCCACCGAGGCTCGACGACGCAAATACGCCGGTCAGCAATGCGCCGACAAGTCCGCCAATGCCGTGGACTCCGAAGGCATCCAAAGAGTCGTCGTATCCGATTGCGCGTTTCAGGGTCGTGGCCCCGAAGAAGCAAATGAATCCGGCGGCAAATCCGATGGCCAGCGCACCCATCGGGCCGGCTGTGCCTGAAGCGGGAGTAATCGCAACAAGGCCGGCGACGGCCCCCGTCACCGTGCCCAAGGCGCTGGGTTTGCCGTGCTTCAACCATTCGATGGCCATCCAGGTCAAGGCCGCCATCGCGGTTGCTGTCTGGGTGACCAGCATGGCCATGCCCGCCGAACCGTTCGCGGCTACGGCGCTTCCCGCGTTGAATCCAAACCATCCAACCCACAGCATGCCAGCGCCCATGACGGTCAACGTCATGTTGTGGGGAGCCATTTGCGTGGTCGGATACCCTTTGCGCTTGCCCACAAAAACTGCCGACAGCAGCGCCGCGATGCCCGCATTGATGTGCACCACCGTGCCGCCCGCAAAATCGAGCACGCCCCATTGGCTTCCCATCAGCGATCCATCGCCCGACCAGACCATGTGACAGATCGGCACATAGACGAACGTGAACCAGAGCGCCGTGAACGCAAGTACGGCGGAGAATTTCATGCGCTCTGCAAACGCGCCAACGATGAGCGCTGGCGTGATGATCGCGAACGTCAGTTGGAAACACGCAAAGACCGTCTCCGGGATCGTAAGGACAAGACTGTCCGTCTTGACGCCAATCATAAAGAGCTTCGTTGTGCCGCCAATGAGTGAATTCAAATTGGTTGTGCCCTTGATCATCCCCGTGGTGTCGAACGCCAGACTGTATCCATACAGAACCCACAAAACGGTAACCAGCGCGGTAATCGCAAAGCACTGCATCAACACCGACAATACGTTCTTCGTGCGGACCAGTCCACCATAGAAAAGCGCCAAGCCCGGAATGGTCATGAAGAGGACGAGCGCCGTGGACGTGAGCATCCACGCCGTGTCTCCGCTGTCGGGTGCGGGGGCAGCCACGGCCGCGGCTTCGGCTGCCGCGCCGGGATCCTGCGCCAGCCCGGCTGGTGAGAGTAGCAACAGAAATGCGATAAGGCATCCCGCCGCAAGTAGACGGCACGATGTCTTGCCCGGAATTGTGAAACGCATCGGAATCAAGTCTCCTTTCTGGTAATTGTGGAGCATTCCCCCCGGCTCCCGTGGGGCGAATGCTCTCTTGCGCTATTCAACGGAATGGAACTTTGCTGCAAGTCAACGATTCATAGACGGCCGGGCGAGGGCCGGGATTCTTCCCGGCCCTCGCGAATCTGTGCTGAATATTCAAGTGTAGCCACAGCGTACGGGAGGACTATGCCTCCGCGGCAACTCTGTACGCCGGCGATTGCGCATCGTCCGGATAGGCCTCAAGACCCATTTCGCTTTGGTCAAGCCCAACGTATTCCTCATCGGGAGTAACACGCAGACCAAGGACGAGCTTGGTGATGCCCCAGAGTATCGTCGCCGACACGATAGTGAAGACCGCAACGGCGCCGACTCCGGTGGCCTGGTTCACGAGCTGCGTGACGCCGCCGCCGTAGAAAAGCCCCGGTGTCCAGCCTGCCGCTTCGTTCGTGGTCGTGTTGAAGAGACCGTAGGCAAGCGTGCCCCAGATTCCATTGACCAAGTGTACGGACAACGCGCCCACGGGGTCGTCAATCTTGATCTTGTCGAAGAACATGACGGCTTCGACCACGAGCACGCCGGCGATCAATCCGATGATAACGCTACCCATCACGGTGACGCCGTCGCACGGGGCGGTGATGGCCACAAGACCGGCCAAGCAACCGTTGATGATCATGCTCATGTCCGGCTTGCCGATACGCACCCACGAATAGAAGCAGGAGGCGACCGTTCCGGCCGCGGCAGCCATACACGTGGTGACGGTGACAAGCGCGATTGCACCGGGGTCAACCGCCATCGTGCTGCCGGGGTTGAACCCGAACCAGCCAAGCCACAGGATAAGGCCGCCCAACGCGGCGGAGGTCATGTTGTGACCGGGGATAGCGTTGATCGACCCGTCGGGCCGATACTTGCCGATGCGGGGGCCAAGAAAGATGATGCCCATTAGCGCGGCCCATCCACCGATGCTGTGCACCTGCGTGGAACCTGCGAAGTCGTGGAATCCCTTGGCCGCCAACCACCCGCCGCCCCATATCCAATGACCCGCGATTGGGTAGATAATCGCGACAAGCAGCACCGAGAAGAACATGAAGGATTGGATCTTGATGCGTTCCGCGACCGCGCCCGACACAATCGTCGCCGCGGTGCCCGCGAAGACAAGCTGAAAGAAAAACTTCGCGAAAAGGGGCACGCCGGTCCAGTTCAACGCCGCGAACACGCCCTCGTAGGCATCGCCGGTGGCCGGGCTGTTGTCCGCGCCCGAAAGCAACCAGCCGTTCAGGCCGATATAGGGGTTGCCGTCGCCATACATGAGCGCAAATCCAACGACCCAGTAGGACAACGCGGAAATCGCGAACACGATGAAGTTCTTGGTCAGAATATTGACCGTGTTCTTCTTCCGGCAGAACCCGGATTCCACAAGTGCGAATCCGGCATTCATCCAAAAGACCAGGAATGCCGTAACCAGGACCCAGACCGTGTCGGCCATAACCTTGAGATTCGCGGTTGTGGCGCTCAGATCCTCGAGTGACGTTTGCGCGTACGCCGCGCAAGTGGCCCCCAAGAACACTGCGGCCAGCGCGCTCAGCAGCACCCTGCGCCGCGGTCCGTGTTTTGATTCGACGTTGAGCATACTATCCTCCTTCTTGACCTTCGCACCGCCTGCCGTTCCGTAACAGGCGAGACTTCCTCGCTTCGAATTGAATCGTTGACAATTGGGAACCTGCGCGATAGCCCCTTGGACCTTGCCCGGCGCTATCTCATGGTGGATATGAACCCCTCGTACCGCGCCTCATCGGCCGCCAGCACGCACCCGGGCTCAGGCTAATGCCACGTCTCCCGATTCGCCCGTGCGAATGCGGATGGCTTCTTCGATCGGGCTGATGAAGATCTTCCCGTCGCCGATTCGACCCGTGGATGCAGCCTTGGAAATCACGGACACGACATCCTTCACCTTGTCGTCGGGGACGACAATCTCAAGCTTCACCTTGGGCAAGAACTCCACCACGTACTCTGCGCCGCGGTACAGCTCTTTGTGCCCCTTTTGACGACCGAAGCCTTTGACTTCGGTCACGGTCAGCCCTTGGATGCCGACGGCCGAAAGAGCTTCCTTGACCTCTTCCAGTTTGAACGGCTTGATAATGGCTTCGATTTTGCGCACAGTGAGGCCCTCTCCGTTTCACTACTGTTTTTCCCTGGGAGCGCTCCAGCCTAGTGTCAGGCCGGAAGTGCTCCAACGCTTGAAGCGCCTATACGCAGCCCCTGTGCCAATCCCTCGGAATTTCACCAATCTTGCCTTCTCGGACTTGCCTCCCCACCCCTTAAGCCTCCATCCCAAGCGAAGTTGCGTGAGATTAACTCCATTTTTATGACACGAGACTTTTAGCCTCACACTCGGAGTGGCTTTCGAGCTCCCCTACAGAACGGTAACTTCCAGACCCCTCATCTCTACCGCTCTGTACCGAAATGTAGGTTTGCCCAATTTCAGCTACACGCTCGAATGCAATTCCAAAACCGTCTTCGCCTGAGCCTGTTTCTGACGTGTGTTCGATGATCCCGTATCCTTGTCAATCGATGACGTGTGGATAACTTCTGACGCGAAGAAGGGCCCCTAGGGCCTACATTCGGAACTAAAGGTACAGCAAGAAAATACAAACGATCTTGCGGGTTGACATGATTGACTACCAAGAGTATACTTTTGTCAAGATCAAGCGAAACTCGACAAATAAGAACAAAACAACCGCGTACAGAATCCACATAAAGCGCACGGTCAAATGCCCGCAACAGCGATACAGATTACGCTCGACGAAAGCTTGACGGCCCTCTTCGCGTCAGGCGCGCGCACCGCCGTGCTATCGTTATTCATGGTGGACCCCACCCGAGCCTACTATCAGCGGCAAATCGAAGCGGCAACCGGGCTCCCCATCCGCGCCGTGCAACGCGAGCTAGAACGGCTCACGTCTATAAATCTATTGTACCGGCACGCCGAGGGCAATCGCTCCTATTACCGCGTCGATAACCAGTTTCCGCTGTTCTCGGAATTGCGAAACATGATTCTGAAAGCAGGGAGGGACGCCGACCGCCTGCGCGGGGCCGTCGCATTGGACCCGGCGGTGCAATTGGCCTTTTTGAACGAGTCCGCAAAGCGCGTTCTGTTGGTAACCTCGAAGCCGCTTGCCGGCGATCTGGCCCTTCCGAACGGCTACGCGGTGGAAACGCTCCCGCGAGAGGACTTCTTGAGGATACTGTTGGAAAAGGGGGTATCCCTCGACCCGTTCTTGCGGGAAGGGGTGGACATATTGGGTAGACGAGACGACGTCGTCTGGCGGAGGATCGAAGCCGCCGGGTACCTCGTCCGCAAAGGCAAAGGCGTGGCGTGATGCAACCGACGAACGGAATTCAAAGGCTGTGCGAGTCGTGGTGGGAGAATTTGTCGAAATCCACTCGGGACGACCAATACCGGTTTGCCGAGAAATTCTTGGCGCTACTGGGTTGGTCCGACAATCAGGACATCGAACCTGCTGCGGTACCTGGCCAACCGGCCACTATTTCTTATGTGCTTCGGCATCGTGAACGAAATGCGGTGGTCTGCTACTTCGTATTGCCGGGAGTGCTCGATCCTCCGGGGTCCGTCGTAAAGCGAGGCCTCGATTTCTGCGACGTGACGCGCGCATTGGTGGACAACAACCGCTTGTTCCGCGCTCCCTATGCCTTTATCACGGACTTGTTCCGGTTCTATCTCTATGACGCAAGAACCGACGATCTCCTCGTTTACGCGGACACGCCTTCCCAGTTCGTTCAGGAATTCGGCGATGTCTTGCATCACACGAGCGTCGCCGAGGGTGAACTCGACGAGATTCGCCGGCAGCCTCGCAGCTATGCCGCCCGCCTGTTGCGCGAGTGGATTCAACGCTGGTCGGAGACGCTGGAAGTCGAATGGCAGGCGCGCCCCGAAGTCGTCGGCGTCGCACTCGACCGCCTCGTGGCATTGCGGTATCTCATCGAGCACGATGTGTTGCGCGGCCCGGACTGGTCGTTGGCCGACAAGCTCGACAACGTCATATCCAGCGTCGCTGGCGCCCCATCGCCGGGTTGCGGCAAACGGTTGACCGCGTTATTCGCCGCCCTGCATCGCGATTGGAATGCGGCGTTGTTTGCGCCCAATTCGCCCGTGGAAGCCTTGTTTGAGCAGGACGCGCTGACAACGCCTCTGCTGCGCGAATTCGCATTGCTGTCGCGCGCGAAGTTTACGATCCCGACGATACTCGAGAGCTTTAACTTCGGCGATGCCTCCGAAAAGGCCCGCGTCCGGATGATTCCCGAAGAGAATGTCGAGCGGCAGGCCTTCCTCGCCCAACAGACCTTCGACACAATCGACAAAGCCCGCATCGAACTCGACGTAGAGGAAGAAGGCTATCGCGCAATCTTCCACTGGTTGGATCGTTTGCTGGAAGTCTACGACCGGCTTGAATCCGAATTTGAGACGAGTTCGAATACGCGGCCGGAAGGCTCCAAGGACCTCGACCTGTTTGGCTGGTCCGAAATCGACTCGAAGCGCCCCAAAGCCCTCACCGACGGCATGCGTCACGCCATTGAGAAGGGGTTGGTGGTCTACTGTTCGACACAGCGCCAATTGCGTACCGCGCGTCTGTTGCTTCATCTGAACATCGTGGCGCGCCACGAAAAGGCGCGCGCACGGTTCGACGGCTTCCCCAACATCGACGCGGCATTGCAGCAACGGCCTCGCGTGATGGACACCGACCGGCGGCGTATTTTCGGGCAGGCGCAAGAAAGCGAGTGGGAAGTCATTTAGGGAACGCTGCCCTCGCGCGATCTCGGTTCCACCCTCCGGGCATGGGTGAATCGCACCAAAGACCGCGCAAAAACATGGGCATGGCATTCAAAGGGAGCTTGGTTCGTGAAGAGGGTGTGTGCATGGTGCGGCGTGAAGTTGCCGGACATCCTTGCGGCGGACAGAGACGCTCACGAAGTCAGCCATGGTCTTTGTGTCGCCTGCTACAAGCACATGCTGGTTCAAATTGGCCTTCCCCTGAATGAATACCTCAACGTCCTGGGACTCCCCGTCGTCGCGTTCGACCGGAACGTCCGGCTGATCACGGCAAACGACTACGCCTGCGAACTGCTCGGCAAGGAAGTGCGAGAAGTCCGGGGTCTGTTGGGGGGCAATGTCTTCGAGTGCCAACACGCCGAAGACCCGGCAGGCTGCGGCCAGACCATTCACTGCAATGGATGCGCCATCCGGCGGTCGGTGACGAGCACCTTCGAGACAGGCGAATCGTATGTTCGCATCCCGGCCTGTCTGAATCGCGCCACCGATCCCGAGCCCCACACTACCCACCTCCTCGTCTCGACGGAACGGGCCGGCGCCATGGTGCTCCTGCGACTGGACGCGGTCGATGGGTGCGATCTGGACGTGCGAGCCTGTGGAATGCGCATCAACGCGGCTTCGTGACC
>JBAZRU010000065.1:0-15617 GCA_041662805.1 Candidatus Hydrogenedentales bacterium
CCACTTAGCAACCGATTTGCTGATGTCGCTTTCCTCAAAATCGCGCTTCAAAATACACACGTCAAGATTGTCTGCGTCCGTCCACGTAAGGGCGATATAGACCGTGCCATCCACAACTAGGACATGGGTCTTGGAATCCTCGAAATTCGCGCCAAACCCGATTCGGACGTCTGTGGTTCGATGAGGAGAAACCGCAAGCCCGCCTCGAACTTGGAACACTTCGGCCCTGCAGCTTCCCGAAGGGTCCGTCTTGGAGTCGAATACAAGAGTGTCCATGGGTGAGGAAACGAAGCAACTCGATACGATTAGACCAATGAAGAGCACGAAGTAATGTGGGCGTAGTATCCGATTCAACAATCCCATCATCGCCTCCCGGTTTCATCGCATTTCGCAGCCTATGGCGCAAGAACCTTTACAGGATTATAGCGCTGTCCTACCACGGATGCACCAAGGATAGAGAAGGCGCGGATAGAAAAGGCCGCGCCCCGAAACTGGTTCGTTTGTATGCGAGGGGGCAGACTTATACAATCTCCGCTTATGATTGAACAGCTACGAACAGACGTCGAGCAGCTTGCGGTGCCAGGGGGGCGATTGCCGGGTACGCCGGCGCACTTGGCCGCGAGAAAGTACATCATCGCGCGGGCGGAACAGGAGGGCCTGGAGGGCTATGCGGACGGCTCCTTCGAGTTGCCGTACGCCGAGGGCGACATCCGGCTGACAAACGTGATTGGCCGGTTGCCTGGCCTGCGACCGGAGTTGCCGCCGGTGTTGATTGCCGCGCACTACGACACTTGCGGCCCGACGCCGGGTGCGGACGATAATGCAAGCGCGATCGCGATCGCGTTGAGTTCGGTCGAACCGTTGCGAAAGGCGCGGCTGGACCGCTCGGTGCTGTTCGCGTTCTTCGATGCCGAAGAGCCGCCGCACTTTCTTCGGCCCACGATGGGGTCGACGTATTTCTACGAGCACCAGCGCCGCGAAGACATTCACTGCGCGGTGGTGCTAGACCTTGTGGGTCACGATTTGCCTGCGCCGACGCTGGAGAACGCGTTGGTCATCCTTGGCATGGAGAGCGACCCGGGGTTGGAAGGCGTCGTTCGCGCGTGCGACCCGTCGCCGGGGCTTGCGACGCTGGTGACGCTCAATCGTTATATCGGGGACATGAGCGATCACCACATTTTCCGCATCAACAAGCGGCCCTATTTGTTTCTGACCTGCGGGCAGTGGGAGCATTTCCATCTGCCAACCGATACGCCGGAGAAATTAAACTACGAGAAGATGGTGCACATTGCCGCGTATTTCGTGCGCGCGACCATTGGCGTAGCGAGCGCAGCCCTCAACGGCCCGTTTGAAGGATACGACACGACGGAAACGGAATTGTATTTCGTCAGGAAGTACGCGAAGCAAATTGCCGATCTACTGGGGAATCCGCTGGAATCTCGCACGGATTTGGAGTCGATGGTCAGCCTGTTGGCTTCCGAAGGCGGCTTGCTCACGGGGCGGTGATTGAAGAGGCCGCCACGACGGCGGCGGTTCAAGAAGCGGATCGGCCGGGGAAGTCAGTGTCCGTTGGACTCGTGGTCGAAGGAGTCTTTTCGGCCCACCCACCGCAGCATCAGAACACCGCAGGTTCCGGCAATCACACTGGCCACGAAGACGCCAAGCTTGGCTTCACCCGCGTAGCGAGCGACGGCGGCGGCATCCAATCCTGCGCCGGCGCTGTGACCGCCTTGCGCGAAGGCCAATTCGTTGATGAACAGCGCCATCGTGAACCCAATACCGGCGAGCCAACTCAGGCCATAGACATGGCCCCAGCGGACGTTTTCGGGAAGGTCCGCGAGCTTCAACTTCACCGTCACCCAGGAGAACGCCATGATGCCCACTTGTTTGCCGAGCACCAATCCGAGGATAACACCCAACGTCACGGGAGAGGCAAGACTGCTGGGGATTGCGCCGAAATCGAGTGTGACGCCCGAGTTCGCGAACGCGAAGACCGGCATGATGAAGAACACGCAGAACGGGTGCAGGACGTGTTCGATGCGTTGGAGCGGGGCCTCCACGTGGTGGCATTCGCGAAGGATGGAACGGATAAGCGTTTGTTGGCGAGCGTTGACGAGCAGCGGGTTCTTGTAGTCCTCGGCTTCGCTGAAGCGATAGAGCAGGGTCGTCATACGCCCGGAGAAGTGCGGAGTCTCGTAGCGCGCGTCGGGAGGAATGGAGAATGCCAGCAGCACGCCCGCGATGGTTGCGTGGACGCCGGACTGAAGGAAATGAAACCAGACGGCACAGCCGAGAATGACGTAGGGAAACGTGTGGCGCACGCCGAGACGGCTCAATCCGAACGAGAGCAAGATGAGGAATCCGCCGACAAGGAGGGGTCTCATCGCTAGTTGTTCCGTATAGAAGACGGCGATCACAAGCACGGAACCCAGGTCATCCACGATGGCCAGAGCGACCAGGAATACGGGCAGGGCAGGCGGCACGCGAAACTTCACCAGGGCCATGCAGCCGGTGGCAAAAGCGATATCGGTGGCCATGGGGATTCCCCATCCACGAAGGGACGGCTCTCCGGTGTTCACGAGGGCAAAGATGACGGCGGGCGCGAGCATGCCGCCCAGCGCGGCGGCAGCGGGAAGGAGGGCCTTCCGAAAACTCGCCAGTTCGCCCACGAGTAATTCGCGTTTGATCTCGAGGCCCACCATGAAGAAGAAGATGGACATGAGTCCGTCGTTGATCCAATGGTGAAGGGATTGGGACAGTTCGAAGTGGGCCAGCGCGAATCCGAATTCGAGGTGCCACAGGCCGTTGTACCAATCGCGGA
Source organism: Candidatus Hydrogenedentales bacterium (assembly GCA_041662805.1). GTDB lineage: Bacteria > Hydrogenedentota > Hydrogenedentia > Hydrogenedentales > SLHB01 > JAIBAQ01. The sequence goes on from JBAZRU010000065.1 coordinate 2,822, forward strand.
GGGGCGAGTTGGCGATCACGAGCGCGCTCAGAGCCGACAGCAACAGAATGCCCGCGGCAACGGCGTCTTGCTTCAGAAATTGCGCCAGAGGCGATATTTGTTCCAGAGGCGGTAATTCGTTGTCTCTGGCCATGACCTTCTCCCAACAGCTTGCAACCGCCCTATTGTGATCGAAAACGTTACGAATATCCAGCGGTAGAAGCAGGAAGGGGGCCGGATAATCCGGCTATCTTGATCGGATACCGTGTTGTCTGCCACGATCCGGCGTCTTTGTCGACTGCACGGTACGACACAATCGGTTGGATATACAGCTTCGCGAAGCTTCGAGACACGCAGAATTGCGCGGATGGACCGAAGCAACCGCGGACAGTCTGGAACAGGAGTCCGATGAATCACCAAGCCGCCCCATGGAAAGTCTCGCTGCACGGCGGACATTGCGGGGAGTTTTGCGACCACGCCGTCGGCACGTTGCGCGAGGTGCTCGACGCCGCCATCGCCCAGGGGTTTTCGACGTATGGGGTGAGCGAGCACGTGCCGCGCATGGGCGCGCAGTACCTCTATGAGAACGAGATCGCCTTGGGCTGGACCGTCGAGAAGATTGCGGCGGATTTCGAGGCCTACGGGAAGGCGATCGCGGATGCCGCGGAGGAGTATCGCGGACGTCTGACCGTGTTGCGCGGGTACGAGATCGAGATTGTGCCGCACGACCAGTACGTCTCCATCATGCTCGACCACCGCCGCCGGTTCGGATTCGATTACATGGTGGGGTCGGTCCATTTCTTCAACGACATCTTGATCGATGGGCCGATGATTCACTTCGAGCGCGCCGTGGAGGCGGCCGGGGGCCTTGAAGAGTTGGCGTTGCGCTACTACGAGTCCGTCGCCGAGATGGTCCTGGCGCTTCGACCCGAAGTCGTAGGACATCTCGACCTCATCCGCAAGAATGGCCATCTTCTGGGTCCGATCGAGACGCCGCGTATACGCAAGGCCGCGGAGGAGACCCTCGAAGTCGTCCGCGAATGCGGCGGCATCCTGGATCTGAATACGGCGGGGTGGCGCAAAGGGTTGGGCTCACCATATCCGGCTCCGTGGCTGGTCGAGAAGGCGCGCGTCATGGGCGTGCCCTTCTGTTTTGGCGACGATAGCCACGGTCCCGAGTTGGTGGGCGCGGGCGTCGTGGAAGCGCGCGACTACCTTATGCAGAACGGGGTGGATTCGGTGACGATCCTGAACCGAGAAGGAAACGACATCGTGCGGAAAGTGGTTTCGTTGTAGGGAATTGGCCTTGGCGCCCTCGGACGTTTCGGCGAAACGTCCCTACCTTACGTCTTCTTTGTGGGAAAGGCGCTTAGGACGCGCTTGAGTTCCTTGCGCAACGTGTCGAGTTGGTAGGGTTTTTGAATGAACCCGGCTAGGCCTTCGCCGGTGAGGCGTCCCGTCACTTCCAGTTCGTTGTAGCCGCTCGACATGATGACGCGCGCATCGGGGTTAATGCGGCGGATCGCGCGAAAGGCCTCTGCCCCGTCCATCACCGGCATGGTCATGTCGACGAGCACACATGCGATGTCGGCGTGATGGGACTCGTAGACGGCCATTGCCTGCTGTCCGTCTCGCGCCGTCAACACGGTGAATCCGAGTTTGCGCAGCATCGCGGTTGAAACGTCCAAGACGGTATCTTCGTCGTCCACCAATAGAATGGATCCCGCACCTGACCAGGCATGGTCTTGCGTGTTACGGGCGGCGGAACGGCTGGGCGCCTGATTCGGCGAGACCGGCAAGTACACGTGAAACGAGGTTCCCTTGCCGTCCTCGCTCTGAACGCTGAGAGCCCCTTTGTGTCCGCGGACGATGCCTTGCACGGCGGCGAGACCCAGGCCGCGGCCCGTGAACTTCGTCGTGAAGAACGGGTCGAAAATGCGCTCCAGCGTTTCCTGATTCATGCCGCTGCCGGTGTCGGCCACTTCAAGGCACACGTAGTCGCCGTCGGGAAGGAGTATGTCTTTCGCCAATTCGCGCAGCATTATGCCCTCATAGCGCTGAACATTCGCCGTGATGGTGATATCGCCGGGGTCTTCGCCAAAGGACTCCGATGCGTTCAGCACGAGATTCATAATGACCTGCCTGAGCTGGCTCGCATCGCCTTCGACATACGGCAGCGATCGGTCCAAATGCAGGTTGAGGGTCGCCTTCTTGGAAATCGACGTGCGCAGCAGGTGGACGATTTCTTCAACCAACTCCCGCACATCCACCGTCTCGACGACGAAGCGCCCCTGGCCCGAATATGCCAGCATTTGGCGGCACAACTCCGCGGCCCTGCGCGAGGACTGTACAATGCCCTTCACGTGCTCGTGAACGGGCGACATGGGGGACAGTTCCTGCTCGGCCAAGTCTGCGTGGCCCAGGATAGCCATGAGCAGGTTATTGAAATCGTGGGCGATCCCGCCGGCCAGCACGCCAAGACTCTCGAGTTTCTGGGTCTGTTGAATCTGCCGTTCGATTGCCAGGCGTTCGACTTCACCCCGCTTGTGCTCGGTGATATCCAGATGCGTGCCCGCCGCGCGCAAGGGCTTTCCTTCGGCGTCGCGCTCAATCACGCGCCCCTTGGACAAGACCCAGACCCACTCGCCGGACTTGCTTCGAAGCCTGAACTCGCTTTCGTAGGACGGAGTCCTCCCATCCAAGTGAGCCTGCAGCGTCGCGATGGCCCTCGCTCTGTCTTCGGGATGGAGCAGGTCTTCCCATACGTCGTGGCGCGCCAACAACTCCTCTCGTTGATAGCCGAGCATACTTGCCCACCGATCGTCGTAGGAGGCCTCTCCCGACGCCACGCTCATGTCCCACGTCCCCAACTCCGCGCCTTGGAGCGCCAACTCCAAGCGTTCGCGGCTGGCGCGCAATTGCCGCTCGTAGCGCACGCGCTTGATTGCCTGGGCAAGATTCTGCGCGGCGGCCTTGAGCATGTCTTGTTCGAATGGCTCCCAGGGGCGCTCGTCCACGCAATTGTCGAACCCGACAAATCCGATCAGGTCGCCGTCGACCAGCACAGGAATCAGGAGCAGGGACAAAATGCTCTCGGCCTCCAGATATACGCGTATCTCGGGCGACAAGTCGCGGACGCGCACAGCGACGGCCTTCCCTTGCTGGAATGTATGGAGCCACGGCTCCAGATCGCCGGCGTAGGGCAAGTTCTGCATCGCCGGATTGTCGAGCCCGGAGACGACGTCGGGACTGTGCCATTCGGCAATTTGGCTCATAAGCACCGTGCCGTCCGGGGCCTTGTGATTCAGGAATACATAGACGCGGTTGGCGTTCATGTGCGGTCCGAGGGCTTCGACGAAGGCCTGATAGGGCACTTCGGCCGTGGCGTGCATCAACACGACGGCCGCTTTGTTCAGTGCGGACAAGTAAGTTTCGCGGGCCAGAAGTGCCCGGTGCGTCTCGCCCAATTCGGTGATATCCCGCAACACAAGCAGGCGGCCCAAAGAGCGGCCACCTCGTCCGACCATGCTCACAGCCCGGCAACTGAACTCGCGAGCACCGGCGGCCGTATCGAGCGCCACGGTGAATTCGGGCGAATCCGCTTCGACACACGCGGCTTGGAGTTTTTCGCCGAAGGCTCCGATGCTTTTCAAGGGCTTGCCGTGGACTTCCGCGCCTTGAAGCGAGAACGTCCGGAGCGCCGTTGGATTCGTGTCCACCATGCGCTCTTTTCATCGAGCACGATCACGGAGTCGGTCATGTTCTCAATGAGCGCCGTGCGGGCAAAAGGAATGAGCTGAAACAGACCGAGACGAAGCCGGGCAAAAGCGAGCATGAGGGCGGAAACCGTAAGGAATGACGTCGCGGGATTCCAATTGACGAAGGGAGGAATGCCCACGCTGTACAACGCGCCACCCGCCAATGGCAAGATGCTGCTGACCGCAACGACCGCGTATTGGCGGCGGAAGAGCGGCCCCGCCGTGCGGAAGGAGTCATAGAGCAACACGACGGAAAACGCGAACGTTCCGAAGAAGAAGGGGATGTGGACCAGGTATTGCCATGGGCCGTAGTTCGCGTTCACCAACGCGATGCTGTGGGACGTGGTGTCGAGCGTCGGGTTAATCCGGAAGAGTTGGTGCCATTCCCCGGTCCATGCGAGCACGCTGGTGGCGATGGCAATGGAAACCATCAGGCCCGTGATTACGACAGGAGGCTTGTGGCGTCCGGTGATTCGAAGGACCAGCAGGAGCCAAAAAATGGGGAGAAAACTGATTCCAAGGAATTGAGCGTTGGCCCAAAAGAGTTTGGATTGGAGGTCGGGGGCCATCAATTCCAGGGCGTACGTAATCGTCCATTCCAAGCACGAGAGGATGACTCCCCCGAACGCGCCCGCAACCGATTCGTCGCGGTTGCGCCACGCCACGACGCCCAGCCAGACGTAGATGAGCGATGCCACCGCGAGAGGGGTTATATAGGGAAGAATGGCCAAGTTCATGAAATGCGTCTCATCACGCTGCCGTCTCGCGTGGAACACGCACCCAACAGGCACCGCCCGGCGGAGTGGCGCTCCCCCCTGCAACGTTCACGCATTTTGGCCTGACTCCCCTGCCGTGCACGCGGCGCTCCTGCCGACCCACTGAACCCGCGACAATCCTATCATAGCGGCTGCCAAGGGCGAATACCCATTCACGGAGGCATAACACCGGGCCGGGGGCGCGAACCCAATCGGATGCATTTGAACGCATCCGGTTGGAGTGGCAGAATACGTGCTCGACTGCACGGGCTGCTTCGCCTTTTGGAATGCCCGGATATTGCGCGAGCGCGGCGAACCGCTTGTGAAACCTGCGGAGTAGAAAGCGAAGATCTGGATGGAGTTCTTTGAAGAACCGGAATGCGATGAGGAGAAGGAGAAGCATGGCGACGCCTATTCGAACCATCTGCTCAAGACTCGGACAATACTCATAGCGGGACAAATCGACCAAGATGTCGCCGAGAAAACGATTAGCCAGCTTGTCGTTCTCGACGCGCAATCCAGCGATCCCATACGGGTCATCATTACGTCCCAGGGCGGGCACGTGGATTCCGGCTATGCCATCCACGATATGCTCCGGTTCGTGAAGTCCGAGGTTATCTGCATCGGCGCGGGTTGGGTGGCGAGCATCGCCGTTCCCATTTTGATGGGTGCGTCGACAAAAAAGAACCGGGTCGCGCTCCCTAATTGCCGGTTCCTATTGCATCAGCCGAGCGGCGGCGCGGGAGGACAATTGCAGGACATCCGTATCGAGGCGCAAGAGATGCTCAAGATCCGCGAGCGTCTGTACAAGCTCATTGCCAAGGAAAGCGGCCAGAGTTTCGAGAAGGTCTCCAAAGACAGCGACCGGAATTACTGGATGTCCGCCGAAGAGGCCGCCAAGTACGGCATTATCGACCGGGTCGTCACTTCCGCCAAGGAACTTGACACAAAGTAGGATTGGCCGGTTTTTGTAGATCCAAGGGCGGCGCGAAGCCATCGCGCCGCCCTTCTTCATGCGTATACCGAAGAATCAATGCTATACTTCTCCAATCCGTATCGGGGGCATCGCAGCAGAAGGAGTCGCGATCATGGGACGCAAGTTCGTGTTGGGGCTGGACTACGGGACCGAGTCGGCCCGGGCTTTGTTGGTGGCAGTGGACAATGGCGAGGAAATCGGCATCGCGGCTGAACCGTACCCCGACGGGGTAATCGATGTAGCGCTGCCCGGCAGCGGGAAAAGGCTGGGCCCGGATTGGGCGCTTCAGAATCCGCGCGACTATTTGTATGTCCTGGAGAAGACGGTCACGCGCGTGCTCAAGGAATCGGGTGTGAGCGGCGACGACGTGATCGGCATCGGGACGGATTTCACGGCGTGCACGATGCTGCCGATCGACAAAGCTGGCACGCCGCTTTGCATGAAGCCCGAATTCGCGGACAATCCCAATGCTTGGGTGAAACTTTGGAAACACCATGCGGCACAGCCCGAGGCCGACCGGATCAACCAAGTTGCGGCCGAACGCGGCGAGGACTTCCTTGCGCGCTATGGCGGCAAGATTTCGAGCGAATGGTTCTTCCCGAAGGCGTTGCAGACCCTCGACGAAGCCCCGGAAGTCTACGAAGCGGCGGATCGCTTCATCGAAGCAGGCGACTGGATCGTCTTGCAGTTGTGCGGTGTGGACAAGCGCAACGCGTGCGCGGCCGGATATAAAGCGATATGGGACGAAGGCTATCCGGACCCCGCATTTTTCAAAGCGCTGCACCCGAAATTCGAGAACATCGTTCGCGACAAGATGAACGCGGAGATTGTCCCATCGGGCGCGCGAGTTGGCGGCCTCACCGCTGAAATGGCAAAGAAACTGGGCCTCAAGCCTGGCACGGCGGTCGCCGCGGGCGGGGTGGATGCGCACGTCGCAGTGCCTGCCGCGACGGTAAGCGATTCGGGCAAGATGGTCATGATCATGGGGACGAGCTTGTGCCACATGGTGTGCGGCGCGAAAAAAGTCACGGTCAAGGGCATGTGCGGCGTGGTCAAAGACGGGATACTTCCCGGGTTGTACGGATTCGAGGCAGGACAAACCGCGGTGGGCGACATCTTCGCATGGTTCGTGAGCGAGTGCGTTCCCGGGCACATCGTCGAGGAGGCGAAAGCGGCGGGTCTGGACGTGCACGGTTATCTCGGCAAGCAGGCGGCTCAACTCAAGGTAGGCGAATCCGGCGTGTTGTGTCTCGACTGGTGGAACGGCAACCGCTGCATCCTCGTGGACGCAGACCTCACCGGACTCATGATCGGACTCACGCTGACGACCACGCCCGCGGAAATGTACCGCGCCGTGCTAGAGAGCACGGCATTCGGCACCTACACGATCATTCGCCAGCTCGAAGAAGGCGGCGTCCCCATCAGCGAGTTGTACGCGTGCGGCGGCCTTCCCGGCAAGAACCCCTTGCTCATGCAAATCTTCGCGGACGTGACGAACCGCGAGATCAAGATCAGCGCCAGCGATCAAACGGTCGCGCTCGGGGGCGCCATGTGGGGCGCGGTTGCGGCAGGCGCGGCGGCGGGCGGTTACGACGACGTGACCGCGGCCGCCAAGAAGATGGCGCGGCTGCGCGAGACGGTGTACAAGCCGAATGCGGAAGCGCACGCGGCGTATGAGAAGTTGTATGCGATCTACCGCCGCCTTCACGACCTTTTCGGGCAAGGCGGCGATTCGGCGATGAAGGATTTGAAAGCGCTTCGCCTCGGCGTGCACGGGCATTAGTTCACGTGGGAGAGAGGGAGCGAGGGCAATGGCCGTTGAAGTCTGACGGTTTGTCGCAATGAAGAACCGATCGTAACGGGATTTGGGAGACAGCCATGGCGCTCATATGGGAAGAGGCTCGTCACGGAACGGGGTTTCCGGAGATCGACGCACAGCATCGGCAACTCATCGAGCGGCTCAACGCCCTGAACGCAGTGCTCGACGGGGGGCCGGGGAGCAAGAGCCGCGCATGCGAAATGATCCATTTTCTGGAGGACTACGTTGGGTAGCACTTCGGCGCGGAAGAACAGCTAATGGAGCGCACCAAATGCGCAAGCTGCCCGCGTAACAAGGAAGACCACGCCCGATTTGTGGAAGAATTCAAGGGTCTGCGCATGCAACTGGAGCGCGATGGCGTCACGGAAGGTTTCATACGGACCATGCACGGCCACGTAGTGTCGTGGGTCGATAACCACATCGCGGGAGTGGATACGGGTCTTCGTTCGGTCGCCAAATAACTTCTGAGGGATCCATGCGCAAACAATCGTTCGACTTCTTGAAACAGCTTTTGTCCACGCCAAGCCCTTCGGGCTTCGAGCAGCAGATCCAGGCCGCGTGCAAGGTTTACGCGAAGCCCTACGTCGACAAGATCTACAAAGACGTTCACGGCAATCAGTATCACGTGAAGAATCCGGATGCGAAGCTGCGGGTCATGCTGGCGGGACACGTCGATGAAATCGCTCTCATGATCAACCATATCGACGACAAGGGCTTTCTGGGGTTCCAGGCCATTGGCGGCATCGACGCGTCGGTGCTGGATGGGCAGCGCGTGGTCGTGCATACGGAAAAGAAGAACGTTGCAGGCGTCATCGGGCGGCGCGCCATTCATCTCACGGACCCGGAGGAGCGCGGCAAGCCGATGCAACTGCATCAGCTCTGGATCGACATCGGCGCGAAAGACAAAAAAGAAGCCGCCAAAACCGTGGACATCGGCGACCCCGTAACCATCGACGCGGGACTCTTGCCGTTGTTGAACGACCGCATCGTGGCGCGGGCTTTGGACGACCGCATTGGCGCGTTCGTGGTGCTCGAAACCATGCGCCTCCTCGAAAAGCGGAAGGTCGAGTGCGCGGTGTTCTGCGTGACGACGGTGCAGGAGGAAGTGGGGTTGCGCGGCGCGACGACGAGCGCCTACGGCTGCAACCCGCACGTGGGGATCGCGGTCGATGTCGGGCACGCAACCGATCACCCCAACTGCGACAACAAGCGCTACGGCGCGCTTAAGCTGGACGGCGGCCCTATTCTGCATCGCGGCCCCAACATCAATCCCGTCATCGCGAAGTCCATGGTCGCCGTGGCCAAGAAGAAGAAGATCCCGTATCAGATGGAAGCGGCCCCGCGCGGGACGGGCACGGACGCAAACGCGATGCAGCTCAGCCGCGGCGGCGTGGCGACGGGTCTCATCAGCATTCCCAATCGCTACATGCACTCGCCGGTGGAAATGGTTTCGTTGAAGGACGCGGAGCACGCGGCGGTATTGCTCGCGGAGTGGATCGCCACCTTGAAGCCGGGGATGAATTTCATTCCATAAGGATCGAGGTGGGTGGAATAGTCCTCGGGGACGTTGCCGGAGGACGTTTCGGCGAAACGTCCCTACCTTCGTTGCGTGGAGCGATGCGGACTATTCACGCATTTCGTCGGGGTCGACGTAGGCGGCGCTTGCCGCCAAAAGCACTTGGCCAATAAAATAGAGGGGCAGTCCAATCTGCCCGTTGATCGCGCCCGGTGCGATGAAACGCCCGCGCGCCACGCAAACGTCCGATAGGTAGAAAGCCACTGCTCCCGCGATGATGAGGAGAAAGCCTGGCTTCTTCCATGTGCCGAAGGAAAGCGCGAGCATGATCGAAATGACTGCCGTGTAGGCGATCACGGGAAGCTGAAGCGCCTCGGAAAGGTTGGGCCATGCGGCGGAAACCAGCATTGCACCCGGCAGCATGAGGACTACGAGCCCCCATCCCGCGATATCGCGCCGGGTGTCGTATTGCCAAAACGCCACGGCGTAACAGACGTGACCGATCAGGAAGCTAACCAGCCCCGAGAGGAAGTTCGCATGGTTCCCGCTCAGCAGCAGTAAATCGCCCGACCACGAAAATATCAGCCCCGCCAATAGCCACCGGCCATAGACCGTTTGCGTCGCTCCAGCCAGCAAGGCCGTTGCGATGAATCCCGAAGCCGCGACCATCTTCAATATGCCGAAATTGCCCGCCCCGAACGTGCACAAAAGCGCCACGAGTGTGGTTGCCAGACCGGCAATCCACACTCGCATGGCTGCTCCAGTATCTCCTTCGGCGAGGCTACAACTCATGCCGCCTTTTTGCCAAGCCACTGCTGAACAAACTCCTGCCTCTTGCCGGGCTCCGACTGGCCCAGCGCCCCCTTATCGCTCAGGTCGAGGACAACTCCCGTCAACTTGCACAGCGTGAACGCCAGCCGGACGGTGACGTATTGGTCCTTTTCATCTTCGAACATTCGAATGAGCGGTTTAATATCCTCTTTTGAGACTACCCGCGTCAATGCATAGGCCGCGCGACGCCTAACATCCTCGGGCGCATCGCTCTTGATGATCTTCGTCGCCGTGTCGCGCGTTACGGCCGCGGGCGCGTGAAACTGAAGCGCCCCAATGAGTTTGACGCGTGTGGCAGGGTCTTGCGCGTTGTCGGATGCCTGCTTCGCGACCGGCAGCGCGAGGCTTTCGGGCATGGCCGCTTCTAGCGAACGCGCCACGTAGCGCCGGACAACCGGATCGCTGTCGGAGAGATACGCCGCGAGATCGGATGCGACGGCCTCATTGCCCAGAAGCGCGAGGGCCTTCGCCGCGCCTTGACGTACGCCGGCATCGGCGTCTCTTAGATAGGGGACGAGGGCTTGCGCGGCCGGCGCATACAGCATGGCCGCGAGTTCGCCCATGGCCGCGGTCAATTCTTCGCCCTTCTTGTTCGCGAGCGATGCCAACGTCGCGGCGGGGATCGCTTCGTCTTTCCAGACGATATCGTGATCGATTTGCATGAAGGCGTTCTGCTGCTGCGACCAGCAGAACGTCTGGATATCCATGCGGTCTTTCTTGCACTGGTAGACGGTGTACGTGGGCTTTGCCATCGTCGCTTTGTCGTCCGACACGGCGGTCCACCAATCCGCGTAATTGCCGCCGATGTCGCCTCCGTTCACGAGGTAGTGCACGCCGTTTCGGTCGTCGCGCTTGTCTTCGCGCAACGGGTAGTGGCGTTCGTAGATATGCGTGTGGCCGGACATATGCGCCGTAACGTTGTGCTTGTCCAAGATGCGGCGGATGTACACCATGCTCTCGCCCGGCTCTTTGCGGCTATCCACTGGCCCTTCGTATCCGGTGCAATAGACGGGGAAGTGCTGCGTCACGAAGGTATACTTCGCCTTCGCGCCGCCAAGTTGCTGGTCAAGCCACTGCGCCGTATCCTTCACGTGGTTGAGCATCGTCTGTTCCCACGACAGCAGCACGACATGCACGTTGCCCCAGTCGAACGCGGCATAGGGCTCCGACCCGCCCGGCATCTCGTGGTACTTGCCGAACCAGTCGTTTTCGGTATCGTTCAACATCGAGCCCTCGTGATTGCCGCGCGCCGTCGCGATCATGTACTTGCCGTTCAACGAATCGAATCGTTTGAAGTGTTCGGGCCACTGCTCATACTCGTGGCCATTGCGGACGAGGTCACCGTTGATGATGAAGAACTCGGGGTTCCAACGGAGGATTTCCGTGTTGAAGCTGGTCTCCTTGACGCGCTCGTCCCAGCGGCGCGTGTCTCCAAAGATAATGAAGGTTACGTCGCGGTCGTTGTTCGCGCCGGGTGAGGTCTTGAAGGAATTGACGTACTCCTCTTCACCCGCGCGAACACGGTACGAATACGACGTGTCCGGCTTCAGGCCCGTCATCCGGACCTTGCGGATGAGCTGGTCCGTCGTGCCGGTCGCCTTGGAATCGAATGTTCCCTCCAACCCAAACTCGACATCGGCGGGGCCTTTTTCTTGCGTCTGCCAGATGATCGTGGCTCCGTCGGGACTAACGTTCTGCAGATGAGGTTTGAAGTAGAAGCTGTCGGCATTCGCGGACAGCGCAAGGCCAAGGCATAGTGCCGCGGCAATCAAGCTCGCTCGGTGCGTTTTCATGACGATTTATGCTCTCCTGGTGTTGAAAGACTAGTGAGTCGTACTGACCGCATCCTATTCATGGACGCGGAAAGCAGGGACAGACACGTCTCCGTCCGCCGCGGCGGGCTCCGCTTGTGTCAGTCCCTGGTTTCCGCTATCTCTCTTTCCACTTTGCCCGAAACGGCTCTTGGGGCAATTACCCGATTCGTTGCGCAACGCCGGCCAGCCAGTATTCGCCAAGGCGGCGCTGGTGCGGTGTGCATTGCATGCCAACGCCGCACAACGCGTCGTAGAACGCATCGGCCTTGAACCATCCTGACCGCGGGTGGTCCAGCAAGCGCAAGGCGATCGGGTTGCCGACGAAACCTTGGAGGTATTCCTCGTATACAAGGATGCCGCCAGGCCGCAGCACGCGAGCAATTTCACTTACGGCCTGCCGCCATTCCGGCATGTGGTGCAGAATGGCGAATTCGACAATCACGTCGAACTGCGCGTCGCCGAAAGGCAATCGCTCGCCATCGCCAACAAACAAGGCAATTCCGCCGGCGCCGTGGGCTCGGTGGCGATGCTTTGCTCGCGCCAATTGGCGGGGATCGAAGTCGAACGCGAATACCTTCTCCGCCCCGCAATCCCGCAAGAGCAGTTCCGTGCCCGCGCCTTGGCCGCATCCAATTTCGAGCACACGCTTGCCCGACAGACTGGTCGCGTTGTGGTCAAGCAGATCCAACGCCAACCGGCGCAGCATCCACGTCCGGACAGGGTTGTTCACGAGCAACCGTTCGAGCGCGTTCATTTTCATGCGAGGACGTCACCTACATGGACAAACGCAGCCAAGACACGCCCATACCGTGCCACACATGGCCGCGGAAATCAACGGGGCTGGCAGGTAGGGCGTTTTCGCAACGGAGTTGGCAGGTAGGGCGTTTTCGCCAAAAGCGCCTCTTCACTTCTTCTCGAAGTCCGCCGCACCCCGGACATTTCGGCGAAACGTCCCTACCTCGGAGAACTACCAACTCGCCCGCCCCTTCTGTCACAATATCTCCCACGTGACAACAAGGAGAATCCCTATGCCACCCGCGATAACTCGCCGTAACGCCATGTCCATGTTCGCCGGAACCGTCGTTGCGGGTTCGCTTGCCGCGAACGCCCAAGCCCCCGCCGCCGCGCCTGCCGAAGGCCCGCTCAAAGCCAACCTCAAGCAGTCTGTCTGCAAGTGGTGCTATTCGAAAATGTCGCTCGACGAATTGTGTGTTGCCGCCGCGGCCATCGGCCTCAAGGGCATCGACCTACTCAAAGAAGATGAATGGGCCACCGTCAAGAACCACGGTCTTGTGTGCGCGATGGCCAACGGCCCCAGCGGCATCGGCAACGGATGGAATGAGCCCAA
>JBAZRU010000065.1:15627-16033 GCA_041662805.1 Candidatus Hydrogenedentales bacterium
CGACAAGCTGATCGCCGAATCCGAGCGTCTGCTGCCGCTCGTGGCCGCCGCTGGCCTGCCCAACATGATCGTCTTCTCGGGCAACCGCCGGGGTATCGATGACAAAGAGGGCATCAAGAACTGCGCCAAGGGGCTAAAGAAGATCATGCCCACGGCGGAGAAACTCGGCGTCACCCTGTGCATGGAACTGCTGAACAGCAAACGCGACCACAAAGATTACCAGTGCGACCACACCGCGTGGGGCGTCGAACTCTGCAAGGAAATCGGCTCGGACCGTTTCAAACTCCTCTACGACATCTACCACATGCAGATCATGGAAGGCGATGTCGTCGGGACCATCGAAGAGAACCACCAGTACATCGGCCACTACCACACCGGCGGCGTGCCCGGGCGTCACGAAATCGAC
>JBAZRU010000066.1:0-4030 GCA_041662805.1 Candidatus Hydrogenedentales bacterium
GCCGATTGCAGACACCGCCCAGGAATCCGCCGTGCAGCCGCCGTCGCGAATGGCGGCCGTGCCGTCGTTCATTCCGAGGGAACCGGGCACGATGCGCCACGATTCCGGATTCAACGCGTCCTCGAGATCGAATTCATACACTCGCTGAATGCCGGTCGGATCGTTGACCCACGGTATCTGCCACGTTGATAGATAGCCCTTGCCGTCACACTGAAACCCACCGCCGCCTTCATCCTGGTTGCGCACGAGGATGGGGGCGTTCCCAATCTGTTCGTGCGTGAGCGTTGATTCGAGATTTGGGAGTATCACGCCGCGAATATCCATGTCCTGCGCACCGTGCGCCCAGACGAAGACGTAGTCGCGGGTCTTTTCGCGCGAATAAATGCGAATACAGTTCGCGCGTCCGCCGGTCTTGTTGTCATCGGGTTCGCGCGGATAGTTTTCAAAGAACGGATGCGGGTCTCCCCACGGTCCCGCAAAACTCTTGGTGGTGGAGCGCCGCAAGTACGCGCCAATCAGTTTCCAGTCCGCGAATCCATTTGTCCCATCCGCCGTCGTATAAAGGACGCACGGCACTCCATCGAGATCACGAAACACAAACGGGTCGCCCGAGTACGTCATGCCCTCGTGGAGATCGACGACAAGTCCGAGGGGCTCCCAGGAGTCCGCGCCGGGACGTTTCTTGAATCCAAAGATGCGCGAGTACGAGCCGCCGCGACCGCCGCCGTACTGTTCATCGACCGAATAGTACGCCGTGAACTGAAACAGCGTCCCATCGTCGTCGGCGATGATCGAGGAGTTGTTCTGCGGGGCGCATTGCGGATCGTACTTCTCCTGCGTGCCCACCGCGATGATCTCCGGCGCTTTCCACGGTATGCGCGAGACAGGGCCCGCGGATCGGCTTTCACGAAACGGATTGCGCATTTCCGATAGCGGGTGGCGGCCTTGAAGCTGAAGCCCTCCGGTTACACCACTCTTAATAGGTTTGGTGGATACAATTTCGACGGTGACGTTCTCGTCTTTCTGCAAAGCGATTGGCTGCAACGCTACGCGGTATTCCTGGCCCACGTCCAGCGGAGGAACATCGGGACCGTCCCCGCGCGTGTGCTTCACAAGCGGAAAGGGAAACACGGGGATTGCAACGCGCTCCTTCAATAGCTCTCCACGTACGCGCACGGCGGCAACAACCGGCTCTTCTCTCGGCCCGATGCAATTCGTCAGGCGCAGGAAGACTCCGCTGACAACATCGCCTTCCTTCGCGGTGTAAGCGCACACGGTGGCGCCGGGCCGAACCTCCGAAGCCCTGAGCGACCCCGATGGCTCTTCGGCGAAGGAGAATGCCGACACGATGCACATCACCGCGCCCAAAGACAGTAACCGGATCGAAATCATGGTTCGCTCCTATCTTGGAGGACGACAAAGCGCGTCAAGCTCGATGGGACTGTTGCTCGGGGGCAACGTTGCGATCATGCATCTCCCATCTTGACGCCCGCTTCTTCGCCCGATTCGAAGTAGTTCGCTTTGGGAAGATGACGATACCACAGAAAATACATGCCGACCGATCCGATTAGGAAGAGAATGAGCGTTGGCACAAAGGCGGTCCACGCGCCGATGACAATCTGCATAGGCAGAATGAACATGGTCACTTGCCACAGCAATGCAAAAGGCACGCAGAAAAAGTCGCGGCGGTGTTCAAGGCGCAGCGCTTCTTGATCCGCCGCGGGCAACTGCTTGCGAAAAGGTCCCCAAAAACCGAAGGGGCGCGTAATGCGATAGAAGCGCCCAACTATCTCCTCGTCTTCCGGCTTGGTAAGGTAGGTGCCTGCGATGGAGGCCGCGAAGCCGATCGATGCCAGGAAAATGAATTGCCACACCTCGCTCAACTCTGGGAAGAACGCCCGTTGAAGAATGGCGGAAGTCATGCCTACAAACGTGCCGATAGCGAATCCGCCGCCATTGAAGCGCCACCATAGAAGGCGCAGGAAGCTAGGCACGAGCAGTCCGCCTCCCAACCCCATGATGATCCAGCCCCATACATCGTTAATGCTCTTGATGGAGTAGGCGAACACGAAGGAAACGAGCACGAGGCTCACCACGGCGACCCAGCTCACGGAGATGAGTTCGCGCGTTTTTGCAGCCGGACGAATGTACTTCTGATAAATATCGCGCGTGATGTATCCGGTCGATGCGTTGACGGTCGCGTTGAAGGTGGACATGGCGGCGGCGAGCAGGACGATAAGCAAAAGACCGCGCAGGCCGGCGGGGATGTTGTAGAGGAGGACGGCGGGGAGGACACGCTCGGGATCGACGCCGCCTTCATATCCGATGAGCATGAGCTTCTTGGTCCAGACGTCGGCTCCGAGGATCTGTTGCAGGCCGGTCACGAGCGCTTGCGGATATTGCTCGGGATGATTGGCGATGGCGGAAAGCGCCGTCGCCCACTGCGCTTTGTCGACGTCCGGCAACTGCTGCTGGATCAATTCCGCGGCCTGCACCATGACGGCGCGATCGGGAAACAGGTCGTGAACGAGAAAGATGCCCATCGCGGCAAAGCCCATCATCATCGGCCAGCGCACCGTCATCAGCACCGTCCAGAACGCGGAGAGCAGTCCGCACTCGCGGTCGTTGCGCGCGCCGAAGTAACGGGCGTCCGCGCCGGCGCTTGGACCCGCAAAGGTCGTCTTAAGGAGATAAAAGAACGCGAACATGATCAGGGTCTGATACTGCTCGTAGCCCGAGGGCATGGTCGTGTGCCATTGGGGAGCGGTGGACACCCATTGGGCGTTGCCGGTGACCTGCGCCGCGAGCGCACTGAAGTTCTCGACGCCGGCAACTTGCGTGATCGCCATGATGGAGATAATGATGGCTCCAGCAAGGATGATGAACGATTGAAAGAGGTCCGTGAAGACCACGCCATAGAAACCGGAGATCATGGTGTAGACCGTCGTAATTCCGATCATAATGACCGTACACCAGAAAGGTGAGAAGGGGAAGAACATACTGAGGAAGAGGCCCGCGCCTTTGATCAGATATGCCAGCATGCCGATTGTGGTCACGATACCGGCGATGGCCTGAACGGCTTGGGCGAAGCGTCCGCCGAATCCGTCGCCGAAACGGAACACCATCCATTCGGCGGGCGTGAGGCACTTCGAACGCCGGTGCCATTTTCCGCTCCACAACATCATAAAGACCAAAGCCAGCACCGCGCCCCCGCGGAATTCGATGAACAGACCGCGCGGCCCGAGCATGAACAAGAACGACGTGATGACCATGGTTCCCGTCATGTCGAGGAAGTAGGCCATTCCCGACACGCCCAGCGCCCACCACGGCAAACGGCGTCCGCCGATGAAGTAGTCCTCGAGACTCTTGGAAGCCATGCGCTCCAGGGCAAGGCCCAGGACGATGAGCGCCGCGAAATAGATTCCGATGACCGTGTAATCAATGGTATTCAACGACCACATGAGAAAGTCCCCCTTGCCCGGAAATGGACGGGCAATCGTAGCACGGGAGCGAAGGGGGGATCACGCATCGATTTTGGATTAGGTTTAACCGCAACCTCCGCGCATTAGGTCAGCGCCGCGATAGCCAAACGCGGCGACACGCCTCGTCTCGTCAGTTGGGAGTGAGGGACCCGAATGCGTATGATGGCGCTACGCCCCGTGGTGTTGGGGGAAGCGGATAGCCAAGCCGTGGCACACGGCGTCAGGGAGAGGGTTACGGTGATGGGGATAACGAGTGGGTTGCTATTGGTGTTAGGCGCGGCGTTTGCCGCCGCCGACGGCGGGGCGCTGGACATCGGCACGCGCCTGGAGCCGATGGTGGATAGCTATTTGATCGCGGGCCTGTCGGGGCAGGCGAAATTGACGCTGCACCCGCCTATTGCCCGTGAGGTCGTGATGGAATACGACAAGCCGTGGGAAGGCAATTCCTGCGGCTACATCGTGACCTTTCGCGACGGGGACATCATCCGCATGTATTACCGCGGCAGCGACCAAGTCTTGAAGACGCAGACAGACGCCCACGTGATGAC
>JBAZRU010000066.1:4040-15990 GCA_041662805.1 Candidatus Hydrogenedentales bacterium
CATTCATTGGGAGCGCCCCAATCTGGGCCTCTTCGAGTTTGGCGGCTCGAAAGACAACAACATCATTTGGACGGGCAACACCTCGCACGACTTCACGCCATTCAAAGACGAGAACCCGAATTGTCCGCCCGAGGGCAAGTACAAGTGCGTGGGGCAGGACAACGGCAAGCTCATGGCGTTTCAATCGCCCGACGGCATTCACTGGTCGCAGTTGAACGACAATCAGCCGGTGATAACAACCGGCGCGTTCGATACGCAGAATGTGGCGTTTTGGGACACGGTGAAGGGCGAGTATCGCGCTTATGTGCGCGACTTTCGCGACGGGTTGCGGGACATCCGCACGGCGACGTCGCAAGATTTCATTCATTGGACGGAACCGGTGTGGCTCGAGTATCCGGGATCGCCGAAGGAGGAACTCTACACGAATCAGGTGATTCCCTATTACCGCGCCCCGCACATCTATCTTGGTTTTCCCACGCGTTACGTGGACCGCGGCTGGGTGCCTGCCACGGACGCGTTGCCCGAACTTGAACACCGCCGCATGCGTTTCGAAACCTCCAACCGCGAAGGAACGGCGGTCACCGACGGACTCTTCATGACCAGCCGCGACGGCCAGACTTTTCACCGCTGGAGCGAGGCGTTCATCCGTCCCGGCTTGCGAACGAAAGACAACTGGTCGTATGGCGACAACTATCAGGCATGGGGAGTCGTGGAGACGGTGTCGTGTTTGGACCCCGGCGTGAACGAGCTTTCCGTGTATGCCACCGAGAGCTACTGGACCGGCAACAGTTGTGCGCTACGCCGGTACACGCTGCGCATCGACGGCTTCGCGTCGATTCATGCGCCGTTGGGTGGCGGCGAATTCGTCACGCGTCCTATCGTCTGCTCCGGCAACAACCTCGCGTTGAACTACTCGACATCGGCGGGCGGCGGCATTCGTATTGAGGTGATGGACGAGACGGCCACGGCTATCGACGGGTTCAAGATGGAAGACGCCCCCGAGATCTTTGGCGATAGTCTCGAACAAGTCGTGCCCTGGAAAGACGGCAAGGATTTGTCGAGCCTGAAGGGGAAGACGGTCCGATTCCGATTCTCGCTGAAAGAAGCCGACCTCTACGCGCTCCGTTTCAAGGAATAGGTTTCTTCACATTCTCGTGCCTGTATTTGTGCCTGTATTTGTAGCGCCTGCCCTCCGTGGCAGGCGTCTTCATTTCCGTGCTCGTCTGTGTCCGTCCGTGTCCGTCCGTGTCTTGTTGACGCCCGCGCTACGAGCGCATCAGCCCGCGCTGCCGCGCCAGGAAGGATTCCACGAAAGGCGTCTTAGGCGCGTTGAGGATCTCGTCGGGCGTGCCGATTTGGTGGCACTCGCCGTCTTTGAGCACGGCGATGCGGTCGGCGAGTTCCAGCGCCTCTTCCTGATCGTGCGTCACGTAGATGGCCGTGATGCCGAGGCGCTTCTGAAGTTCCGCGAGTTGCCCGCGCGTGGCGTAGCGCAGTTCCGCGTCCAGATTGCTCAGGGGCTCGTCGAGCAGCAGGATATCCGGGTGCACGGCAATCGCGCGAGCCACGGCGACGCGTTGCTGCTGGCCGCCGCTGAGATCCGTTACCGGGCGACGTTGCACGCCTTCGAGCTGCACGTAGCCAAGGGCTTCATCGACACGCGTCGCGATATCGGCCTTGGCCAT
The DNA here is from genome assembly GCA_041662805.1 of Candidatus Hydrogenedentales bacterium. Lineage (GTDB taxonomy): Bacteria > Hydrogenedentota > Hydrogenedentia > Hydrogenedentales > SLHB01 > JAIBAQ01. Next base: position 5,726 of record JBAZRU010000066.1, read on the forward strand.
GCCGCGTGCGCGCAGGCCGAATGCGACATTCTCGAATACGTTCATGTGGGGAAACAGCGCGTAGCTTTGGAAGACCATAGCCGCGTTGCGGCGCTCCGGAGGCAGGCCGGTTACGTCGCGCTCGTCGAAGAGAATGCGGCCCTCATCGGGTGTTTCCAACCCGGCGATGACGCGTAGCGTCGTCGTCTTGCCGCAACCGCTGGGACCGAGGAAGGCGAAAAACTCACCGTCGGCGATGGTGCAATCGAATGCGCGAATGCCGCCGCCTTCGGGGTAGAGCTTGGTAATGCGGTCGCAACGTACGGCGCTCATTGCGCGTTGAAGACCTCTTCAGCCCAACGGTCCACCCACTTCTTCTCGTTGGCCGCGAAGGCCGTCCAATCAATGGACATGGGGTCGATGTGCAGCGCGGCCATCCAAGGCGGCAACGTCGCGGGGTCAAGGTCCGTGCGCACTGGGATCTTCGCGTACGCCTTGGCCTGTTGGGCAAGGGCCTCCGAAGTCGTGACGAACTCGTAGAACTCCTTCGCCAAGTCAGGATGCGGCGCGCCCTTCACGATGGCGATGCCCTCCGTGAGCACGGGCGCCTGCTTCGGCAGGGCGCACTCGAAAGGATAGCCGTTGCGGTCGCGCTGAAGCGCCACGTCCGGCAACAACCACACGCTGATGAGGTCATCCTGACGCTTGATGTGGTCATACAACAATTGCGGATTCTCCATATACGACTCGACTTGGCCGTGGAGATTCTTGAGCCACGCGATGCCTTCGTCTTCCGACGGCGAGCGGAGAATCATGGCCCCGATGTAGGTGCGCATCGTGCCCGAAGCGAGCGGCTTTCGGATCGTGATCTTGCCTTTCCACTTCGGGTCCAGCAGGCCATCCCACGAATCGGGCATGTCCTCGGCTTTGTAGTGGCGGCTGTTGAATACGATGCCGATAGGCGAACGATACGTGCCGTACCAAAGATCCGAAGCGTCTTTGTAAGCGGGCTCCACCTTCTCGGCCCACGTGGGGCGATACGATTCCAGCAGACCGTCTTTCGCCGCCTGCATGAACATGGTCGACGGCGCGCCCCACCATACATCGGCCTGGGGCCGGTTCTTCTCCGCCTCGATGCGGCTGTAGACGTCCTGCGCACCTGCGTCGAGCGTCTGCACCTCAACGCCGGGGTGCGCGGCTTCGAACAACTTCTTATAGTCGTTGAGCACGTCGGGACCGTGCGGACTGTAGACCACAATGATAGGGCCGGACGAACAACCCAGCGTAGTCGCGGTCAACAGGGTAAGCAACGGGAGCAACAATCTCATGTGAGCACCTTTCGCAGCGCGTCGAGCGTAGGCTGAATCATAGCAGGCTTTTGCACGCGAGTCTTGAGAACGTCGAGGTCCTTGATCCCCGTTCCGGATATCACGCAGCACACGCGCGTTGTCTCGGTCGCTTCGGGCAGGTGGGGCAAGGCCGCGATGGTCACCGCGCTTGACGGATCGCACAAGATGCCTTCCGTGCGCGCGAGCGCCAGTTCCGCTTCCAGAATGGCCTCGTCATCGACGGCAATCGCCGCGCCATTCGTGGTGCGAATCGCGGGCAGCGCAGTGTGACCGTCGAAAAGAATATCGTCCGCGATGCCGCCTGCAACGGTCTTGGGATTGGGCCAAGGCGTCTTCAGCGTCTCCAGAAACGATTGGTTGTTGTCGATGGCAGGCTTCAAGGGAGCGCAGCCCGCGGCCTGAATCCCCGCCAAACGGGGCAGGGACGCAATCGCTCCGAGGTTCTTGAGATCGAGCAAGCCTCGCCAAATCCCGCCAAGCAGTCCGCCTCCGCCAACCGGCGCGACGATCCAATCGGGGAGATTACCTTCAGTCTGTTGATAGAGCTCGTAGGCAATCGTCTTCGCGCCTTCGACATTGTAGGGTTCATACATGCCTGCGGTGGACAGGTGATACCAGCCGAACGCGCGGCACGCCTCCATGCACAGGTCGAAAACGGCGCGGGCGGACGGCGATTCCACGCACACAACGGTTGCGCCATAGGCCGATGCCTGAGCAATCTTGCCGGGGGCCGCGTGTCCGTGCATGAACAGGACGGCCTTCATACCAGCGCGGGCCGCGTACGCCGCCGTGGCGCAGGCGACGTTGCCCGACGAAACGACGGCAACAGTATCCGCGCCGATTTCGCGCGCGTGCGAAATGCCCATCGATACTTGGCGGTCCTTGAACGAGCCAGTGGGATTGGCCGTCTCATTCTTCAGAAGGACTTGCCCCATCCCGGTCTGTTCCGCGATGCGCGGCGCCTCGACCAGCGGTGTCGCGCCTTCCTTTAGCGTGACGACGGATTGCGGAGATGCGATGGGCAACAAGTCGAAATAGTGCCACATGGAATCTGGGGATTGGGTCAGCAGCGCGTTGCCGATGCGGCCCAGAAAGCGCAGGCTGAATGGTTCCCCGCAGGAGGGGCAGTCCAAGCCGCGAGGCCGTGCGGCCGTATTCGTGCCGCAGCCGTAGCAGAGGAAGTCATGCCGCGTTGTCGCTATGGTGTCCATGGGAGGCATTGTTGCACAATGCGACGATGCGGGCCAAGGGTGCTGCATCCGCCTTTTCTTCACGCATCCACAGCTCTGCTCAAGGTCCAAAGACATAGGACGGACCCGTTCGATCCGGCCGATCTATCCTATGCTCTCTCCCAAATTCTCCGCCCCCTCAATTCCGCCTCATTGACTTTTGACGCACCGCGTGCCCAAATAGTGCGGCTTAACCTTAGAAATCGGATGTCGTAGGGGACTCGCCACGGGATGGATGCAATAGTCACAAGTGACTTGACGAAACGCTACAAGGGCCACGTGGGTCGATCAAAGCCCCCTTCGCTGGAAGGCCTGAATCTGACCATCCGCGAAAACGAGGTCTTTGGATTTCTGGGGCGCAACGGCGCGGGTAAGACTACGACAATCAAGTTGGCATGCAGCCTGATTCGGCCCACGCGGGGCGAGGCGCTGATCTTCGGTAAGAACGCGCGTAAACGCGAGGCGCGCGCCTTCATCGGCTACTTGCCCGAGAACCCCTACTTCTACGAATACCTGACACCACGCGAGACGATCGAGTTCTATGGGCGGCTGCACGGGCTGAACGCTCAAGCGCGTGCACGCGAGTGGAAGATGCTGGAGGAGCGGCTCGAACTTGGCCCGATTGCGGACCAGCGTGTGCGAGGCTTTTCAAAGGGCATGCGGCAGCGGCTTGGCTTTGCCGTGGCGATGGTGGGGGACCCGCCGGTCTTAATTCTGGATGAACCAATGAGCGGCCTGGACCCCTTGGGGCGGAGGTCGATACGGGAACTCATTCTGCGACTGCGCGATGAGAAGAAGACGATCTTCTTCAGTTCGCACGTGCTGGGCGACGTGGAGCAGATCTGCGACCGCGTGGGAATTCTGGTGAACGGACGCTTGATGAGTCAGGGCCGAATCGACGAGTTGTTGACGCAGCATATCAAGCTGGTGGAGGTAATCGCGTCGGGACTGAACGGCGCGGGAGTGGGGGCCATCGCGGCGCGTGCGATATCCGTACGGCAGAGCGAATCGGGGCATCACTTCACCGTGAGGAATCTGAACGAGGCGAACGAAGTTGTTCGCGCCGTTCACCAGCACGGGGGAGAGTTGGTCGATTTCTCGCCGGTGAAAGAGTCGCTGGAAGACTACTTCATGCGGGTGCAGGAGGGGCGGTCATGAGAATCCTGGCCGTTGCCCAGAACACGTTTCGCGAGGCGGTTCGCGACAAGGTGTTGTACGTCCTCTTATTCTTTGCGGGCGCGACCATCCTCGGGTCGAAGGCCTTGGGATGGATCAGCATCGGGCAAGACATCAAGATCGTCAAGGATATTTCTCTGGCGTCGGTCTCGCTGTTCGGCGTCCTGATCGCGATCTTCGTGGGAACCAATCTCGTCTACAAAGAAATCGACAAGCGCACGATCTACACGATCCTCTGCCGCCCGATGCGACGTTGGGAATTCATCCTTGGGAAGTACGTCGGCATGGCCATGCTGCTTGCCGTCGTGACGTTGGCGATGGCCGCGATCTCGGGCGGATACGTGGCGCTGTTGGGCGGAACACTCGACCTGACTTTCGCGATGGCCGTCTTGCTGATTTACTGGGAACTGCTTCTTGTTACTGGACTGGCTATTCTGTTCAGCACGGTGACTTCGCCAATTCTCGGGGCAATCATGGTTTTCTGCGCGTATGTCGTTGGGCACGCAACCACAATCCTTGTGGACTTGCCCGAGCAATTCCACGGTACGGTCGCGGAGAAGGGGATGGCCATCGTGTATTACGCGTTGCCGAACCTGTCGAACTTCAATATTCGCGCCGAGGCCGCAAACGGAGTGCCGGTGGCGCCGGAGTACGTGGCGTGGGCGCTCGTCTACGGTGTGGTATACACGGCCATGCTGCTGGTGCTGGCGTCGCTCGCATTCGAAGACAAGGACGTGTAGCCATGAACAAAGCGGCTATCGCGATCCTCGTCCCCATCGTCGCGTTCTCGACGATGTACGTCGCGCAGAACCGGATGGATGCGATGCGAAGCCATGAGTTCGACGAGCAGTTGCTCTACCTTCCGAATCAAGACTTGCTCAAGCACTGTACGGCGGGCATGAACAGCGTAGTGGCGGACCTCTTGTGGTTGCGCTGCATCCAATACACTTCGCAGCAATTCCACGGTGATTTCAAGTTCACGTGGCTGGAGCAGATGTGCCGGACGATCACGAATTTGGACCCGAACTTCAGCGGCGTGTATCAATGGGGCGGCGTATTTCTGGCGATGTTGAAACACGACAACGACGCGAGCATCGAATTGCTGAAAAGCGGGATACCGCAGAATCCCACGCGCTGGGAATTGCCGTTCGAGATTGCCCGGACATATGTCTTGAACCGCCACGATGACGTGCGCGGCGCGCGCTACCTTGCCGTGGCTGCGGCCACGGGGACCCCGCCGCAGTTTGTCGTCGACTGGGCGAAGAACCTCCAGAAGAAGCACGGGATGTACGACGTCGAGCGCGGCATGTGGCAGGACATTCTGTCGACAAGCGGCGACGAGAACATGCGGTCCGTGGCGGAGCGAAAGCTCCAGGAGTTGTCCCTGCGCGAGACGTGCGACGTGCTGAATCAGGCCGCCGCGGAATACGAGAAGCGCACGGGCAAACGTCCCACAAGCCTGGAAGAGATGGAGCGCGCCGGCATGGTTCGCGGAATCGGGCAGGACCCATTGGGCGGGCAATTCTTCATCGACGGGCGCGGAAAAGTGCAGAACTCATCCGTGTTGGATTCCCTCAAGGAAGAGCGCCTGCAAGTACTGCGAGGGTGGATTTCCGCGTTTCAAGACCGAGTCGGCCGTCTTCCCAAGACCCTGGATGAACTCATCAACGGCGAACACCTCAGTGCCTTGCCCACGCATCCATACCTTGGCGAGCAGTGGATCTACGACCCTGCCACCGGCAACGTGCAATAGTCCGGTTCCATCGCTCCTGCCGTTTGTTCTGCTTCTCACGCCCTCCCCGGTTGCCGAAGTCCGTCCCGTGGGGTAGACTGTTCGTAGGGGGCAGCATTTCAACATACGGGGGATCCGGCCATGGAATGCAATCGCAGAGCGTTTATGAAATCGGCGGCGTTGGCGGCGGGAGTTGCCATGATTCCCGAAGCCTATGCGCGCGAAGAGGTTCCAGGCCTTTCGATACTCAACCGCAAGAAGAATCCCGGTGTCGTGCGGGGCGCGTTCTTCTATCCGTCGCAGGAGCTGGTTGTGAGCGGCCAGTGCGAAGATAGCTGGAAGGTGCACAAGTGGTCGACATGGCCGGGCAACCAGTTCAAGCCCGAAGAGCAGCAGGCGAAGTTCGTTCGCGAACTGGGGCGCATAACTGAGGGTCTCGACTTGACGCTTGCGCTGGACGAGAAGGCCCTCTACACGGACGCGGGGATTGCCGCGTTTATCGAAGACATCAAGAAGAATCGCCCCGAGGCTTTGCTGCTAATCAATTTCTGGAATACATTCAGCGCGAAGTTGGCGCCGATTCTCGACGCCTACGACGGTCCGATCATTCTGTATCACGCGGTCGGGGCAAATCATCAACTCCCGCCGGAGAAGTTCAGGACAGCGAAGCGAGTCCAGTACATTCACTCCATCGAGAACTGGGACGCCTTGGAGCGCGGACTTCGATGCATTAACGCTAAAGTGCGGATGCGCCAGAGCAAGTTGCTGCGCGTGTCGGGGAAGGCTGAGCAGGAGGCCGATGAGCGCGAGGCGTTCTTCGATATGCCCGTTCACACGGTGCCCGCGGCTCACTTCAACGACCTCTTCGATTCGATCGCCGTCACGCGGGATATGCGGCGCTTGGCCAGTTCCGTGCGGCGCCGGGCAGGCTCCGTGACGGAACTGGACGAGAAGGCATTCTTCGACGCGGTGCGCTCGCATGCTGCCGTGCTGCAGTTGATGGAACGTCACGATGCGGACGCCATCACGATTGAATGTCTGTTCTTGCAGCATCGCAAGCCCTGCCTCAGCTTCGCGCTCAACAACGGCGCGCTTGTCCCCTGCGGATGCGAGAACGATCTAAACGCCACCCTGACGCTGATGCTTGGCGCGAATCTCTTTGGGCGCGGCGGGTTTCAGCACAATCCCGAATTCGACACGGAGGATGATCTGTACTTCGGCGCGCATTGCACGTGTGCGCCTCGCTTACACGGGCCGGAAGAGCATGGCCAGCCGTACGACCTGCGCCCCTTCTTTCACCAGCTTCCGAAAACGTTGGCGCTCGATGTGAAATGGCCGGAAGGCGAACCGGTGACGCTGTGCAAGTATCACTCCGGAGAGAAGCGCTTGGACGCGTGGAACGGAACCGTGGTGACGTCACCGTCCAGCCCGCCCTCGGGAGGATGCGCCACGCGCGTGCTGGTGAAGCTGGACAAAGTCGAAGACGTGTGCACCGTCTACCCCGGGCCGCATCCGGTGCTGTACTGCGGGAGCTTCGCAAAACACCTGAAGACGTTTGCCGCGCTATACGAGTTGGACATCAAGACGAACGGCTGAGGGAGCGACAACGCTTCAGCGAAGCAGGTTTCGGATGTCGCTTTCGATGTGTTTGAATGCGGTGCGATGCGATTTCGGATCGCCCTTGACGGCCACGAAATCGATTCGGAGCGTCTTCTTCCCAGGTGCGCGCCACCGTTCTGCGTCGAAAATGCCGAGCATCTGAAAGCCTGCTTGGGCGAGGGCGTCTTCGAGTTCATCCACAGAGTAGATACGCTCAAGGATGGTGTTCGGGGGGCCGCCGTTTACGCGAATCTCCGATGCCGCGGTATTGGTCTTTCTGTCGTACTCGCAGGTCCAGGCCGTCGAAAAGCCATCGTTCTGCTCGTTCCATTCCTGCCCAGCGAAGTGATCGAGCACCATGCGTTCCGTGACGACATCGAGATAGAGGATGCCCCCCGGTCGTAGCGCCTCGCCCAACTGCATGATTCCCGTCCGCATGTCCTCTTCATCGATGAGAAAATTGAGACTATCGAAGAGGCAGGTCACGTAGTGCGCGGAGGCATTGAACGGAAGCGCCCGCATGTCCGCAGCGGCAACAGGCCATTCGGTTTCGCCTTTTCCTCCCGAATGGAGCATCGCGTACGAGAGGTCGATGCCGTAACTTTTCCAACCGCACGCCCGAAGCCTCTTCAAGAGAGTGCCGGTGCCGCAGGCCACATCGACGTGGGTGAATCCGCGCGGCAGCAAGTCCGCGATACGCCCGGCGATCAAGTACCAACGGTCGTAATTGACGTGAGACATGATAGGGTCGTAAAAGCGGGCCAGATCGACAAACGTATCGTTAACGGGCATGGCCGTTTTCTCCATGGAGCCACTTGCAGAACGCTTGCGTGGCCGGGTCGATCCCCTGACCCTTCTTCTTCAGCCGGTCGAGTTTTGCTTTGGCGACGAACTTGAGTGCCGTGTCGAAGCCTCGCTGCTCAAGGATGCGGCGCGCGTCGCCTGCTTCGGCGTGATCGCGCAACGGTTCGGAGAAATCCGCGAAGTAGAGTGCCTGACCGAGACGGCCGAGGCCCTGCTTGCCGGTGGTGTGCCAATAAATCGCTTCGTAGAGATCCTCGCCCGGAAGCCCCAGCTTCCGGCGGCATTCTTCCGCGGCGATGGGGCCGTGCAGTAGCTGGGGACGTGCGCGCTGAATGTCGGTCAACTCGAGATCGTACTCCTGGGCTCGCGAAAGTAAACCGTCCTTCTTCATCGCCTTGCAGGAGTCGTGAAGTAGTCCTGCCGTCACGGCCAACTCAAGACTGAGTCCCAGCGTCGGAACCAAATGCTGCATCAAACCGGCTACCGATACGCTGTGACGCAACGTGCGCTCGGGCAGGCGCTGCTTAAGCATCGCTAAGTATTCGTCAGCCCGTGCGATGGACAGAGTGAGCACCGTAAATCCCTCGTTGTTGAATCACACGCTGTACCGATTCGGGCAAAAGGTCCGCCAGGGGCTCGCCTGCCGAAATGCGCCGGCGCGCTTCGGTCGACGAGATGTCCGCCTCGGGAAGGTCGAGCCAATCGAACCGGCCTTCGAGTTTTGCGGGCACTGTCCACTTGCCCGGCCTCGGCACGACGAGCGGACGCGCCAGCGCGAGAATGCGGTCGGGCGCGCGCCATCTCGGAAGGTCCACCAGCGAGTCGAGGCCGATGATCAACCAAAACTGGGCGTCCGGGTACCGGCGGCTCAGTTCTTCGAGCGTATCCGCGGAGTAGGATGGACCTTCGCGGTCCATCTCGATGCGGCATGCTTCGAATGCCGGCTCGCCAGCGACGGCCGCTTCGACCATCGCGAAGCGGTCCTCGGGATCGGTCGGCATGGCCTCGCGCTTGTGCGGAGGCCGCGCCGCGACGACAAAGAGGACGCGGTCCAGCCGTGCCTGCTGCAAAGCCGCCCGCGCGATTTCGAGATGCTTCGTGTGGATGGGGTCGAAGGTGCCGCCAAACACGCCTATGCGTTCGTGCTTACCCAAGGATCTGGCCGGACCCCCGAATGACATACTTGAGCGATGTCAGTTCCTTCAGCGCCATGGGGCCGCGACAATGAAGTTTGTTCGTGCTGATGCCGATCTCCGCGCCGAGTCCGAATTGGAAGCCGTCGGTGAATCGCGTCGATGCGTTCACATAGACAGTTGCGCTGTCGACGTCGTTCAGGAACCGTTCGGCGGCATCGTAGCCGCACGTCACGATGGCATCGGAATGGTGCGACCCGAACTCGTTGATGTGGTCGATGGCCTCATCGAGCGAATCCACAATCTTGACCGACAAGATCTTGTCGAGATACTCGGTGGTCCAGTCTTCTTTCGTGGCGGGCGTGCACGCGATGATCTTCTGCGTGCGTTCGCAACCGCGCAACTCGCACCCTTTCGCCGTCAGCTCCTTGGCCAGACTGGGCAGGAAGGCTTCCGCCACGGCGGAGTGCACGAGCAAGGTCTCCATGGCGTTGCAGACACCGGGGCGCTGCAGCTTGGCGTTGATGCTGATGGACGAGGCCATCGCGAGGTCGGCGTCTTCGTGGACGTACGTGTGGCAGACGCCGTCGAGATGCGCCACGACAGGGATGCGCGACTCTTCGTAAATCCGCGCGATGAGACCCTTGCCGCCGCGCGGCACGATAACGTCGATGTAGCGGTCGAGCTTCAGCATCTCGCCCACGGCGGAACGGTCGGTCGTGGCGATCATCTGGATCGTGTGCTCGGGTGCACCTGCCGCGTTTGCCGCATCAATGAACACGCGGGCAATCGCAAGGTTCGAGTGAATCGCCTCGGAACCGCCGCGCAACACGCAGGCATTCCCCGACTTCAGGCAGAGTCCCGCCGCGTCCGCTGTGACATTGGGACGGCTCTCGTAAATGATGCCCACGACGCCCAGAGGCTGGCGGATTTGCGCGATGCGAAGTCCATTCGGTCTGATGTTCTGGCTCACAATGTCGCCGACCGGATCGGGCAACGCGGCGACTTGCTCCAGGCCCACGGCCATCGCTTCGATGCGGGCATCGGTGAGCGTGAGGCGATCCAGCATCGCTCCCGTGAGGCCCTTGGCGCGGCCCGCCTCCAAATCCTTCTCGTTTTCAGTCCGCAGGAACTCTTTGGAACCGCGCAGCCGCTCGGCGGCTTCGAGCAAGGCCTTGTCTTTTATCGCGGATGACGTGGAGCGAAGGGCATTCGCGGCGGCACGCGCCTGCTTGCCGATACGCTGCAGTTCGTCATGAAGCGC
>JBAZRU010000067.1:0-1189 GCA_041662805.1 Candidatus Hydrogenedentales bacterium
GCAACGCCGCCAGCCAACTCATCAGCGCGAACTTCTTATGCGACTCCGCCAGCCACGCCGGCCCCTGTCAGACCGGAAACGGTCCGCGCCCGACCCCGCCGTCCTCTCTGCCAAACCCCAACCCCCCAACCCTAGACCCGCTCCCCAGTCCCCAATCGCCTAACCTAAACACGGTCAACGCCTTCCTACGCCTCATGCGCGAGCTCCGCGCCGAACTCAAAGTCCTCCAGGTCCCGGCTACCCCCCCCTTGAATCGTCAAAAAAACACCGGTGCACCCCCCGCGCTCGAAGGCATCCTCCGCCACGCCGAACGCGCCCAACACGACACCGCCCTAGACCCCGACGCCATCGCCAACACCCAACTCGACCCCGAGCTTGAACCGTCCCACGCCAAGGCCTACCTGCGCCAATCCATCGACGCCGCCTCCCAAGGCCGCGACGTAGAAATGGCCGAAGCCTTCGACAACGTCATCTTTCTCGACGAATACCTCGCCGCCGCCGAACGCGACCACGTCCTCGCATCCTATCGTCCCAAGAAGCACTCCGTCTCCAATGAACTCGCCGCCCGAATCCTCGGGAATCTCCATCTCCCGCCGCTCCCGGGAATGACCGACAACAGCGAGCTAGCCCTTCTCCAACAAGAATACAAGGCGCTTCAAGATCACAACGAGCACCTTCAGAACTATCTCAACGACCTTAGAGCCGGCAAAATCCCGCCCGAAGCCTTTGCCAAGAACAGCTCCATCCGAGCCTACGCCGAATCCGTCTACAAAGACCCGTCCACTACCGCCGAAGCCCAACAAACACAGACAGGAGATACCTCCCAATGTCTCCCATGACCAACCATCAAAGCGATCACGCCCATTCACCGAACCTCAAAAGCAAAGGAGATCCCGCCTTTCATTCTGAGTTCCCAAGGTCTTCTGAGTCGCCCAAGTCCCCTTCGTCCCTCTCGTCCCTTAGGTCATTTAGGTCGCTTAGGTCGTTTAGGTCCCTGTGTTCCCCTGAGTCCACCTCGTGCCCCAAGTCCGTGCCCGTCCGTGTTCGTCCGCGTCGCGCCACACCCTGTCCGAATTCGGCGAACAGTTCCTCCGCAACCGCTGCGCGGCGCTGCCGTTCCCCCGAAGCCTCCAAGTTAACGCACAGTCCGCTAATTCCGGAGCGAGTACCCCGGCAAGCGTTCGCACTT
>JBAZRU010000067.1:1199-15988 GCA_041662805.1 Candidatus Hydrogenedentales bacterium
CGTCCAGGGCCAAGGCGTCCGGCACAGAGACTGGACGCTACAGTAGAGCGGCGATTGTCTGCAATTTCAGTGTGATTGTCTCGCCAAAGGCTTGCACTTGCCCCAATTCCACGGGAACAATACAATAGTGTCGCGGAGGAATGGGGACTTAACCTGTATCTCAAATGCGCTGGTGATACCGTGACCCGTGGGAAGGACTCTGAATGAGCAAGATTCTGGTTGTTGACGACGATGTTGACTTGGCTGATTTGATTCAAACGAAGCTTACGGCGGAAGGTCATCAGGTCTCCGTGATCAATTCCGGAGAAGGCGCGTTTGAGATGGCGAAGCAGGTCCGGCCGGATCTCCTCATTCTCGATATCATGCTCCCCGGAATGACGGGATATCAGATCTGCCGCCGTTTGCGCAAGGACCCGGAATTGTACGGCGTGGGGATTCTCATTCTAACTGCGCTCGGCGAAGAACCCGAGGTCCTGCACGGACTTGAACAAGGCGCGGACGATTTCCTTGCGAAGCCGTTCAAGCTCGATACTTTGATGGAGAAGATCGAAGGCTTGCGCGGTTTGCTCGACGGCTTGTCGAAGCTCAATCCGCATACCAATCTTCCCGGCACGGAAGCCATCAAGCGGGAAATCAATCACCGGCTCGCGCGCGGTTCGGCTATTGCCGCCTGCTACATCGACATCGTCGGGTTCAAACCCTATTGCGTCGCGTATGGCATGCAGGGCCAACGCAAGGCCCTTGAGTTCATGGCGAATCTCCTCACGTCCATGACGCGTAACATGGGGGTATACGAGAGCTTCACGGCGCATCTGGGCGGGGAGCACTTCGTCGTGCTGCTGAATATCGAAGACTACGAGCGGTTCAGCAGCACGCTGATGCGCACTTTTGACAGCAGCATTCAACAGTTGTACTCCGGACAGGAAGTGCGGCAGGCATACGTCCAGATCGTAGACAAGAACGGACGCGAGCTGAAGTACCCGCTTATGGCTTTGTCGGTGGGAGTCGCTCACACGCAATTCCGGCACTTCAAGAGCGCCAAGAAGATGTTCGAAGTGCTCGCGCAGACGCGGCAGATGGCGCAGCCCAAAGGCAAGAGCGTCATCTTCGTTGACCGCCGCACCGCCGACCGCTAAACCAAGTCGCATACCGAATCGTCATTTCCCCCCTCGGGGGGGTGGGAAGGAATAGCAATGTCCAACACAACCTTTACTTCGTTCGTGCTCGCGGCGTGCCTTGGAGCGGCCGTGTGCTCCTCGCGCGCCACGGCTGTTGCCCCGGAAGACCTCAAGGCGCAATGGATCTGGCATCCCCAAGACTCCTTTCTCGAATACAACGACACCATCGTGGCGCGCAAGAGCTTCACGTTGCCTGAATTCACGGCGGCGCGTATGGCAATCACCGCAGACACGCGCTACCGGTTGTTTATCAACGACGTGTGGGTGAATGACGGTCCCAGCCGTAGCTGGCCCGATCACTATCAGTTCGATGTCATCGACGTCGCGCCCTGCCTCAAGGTAGGCGAGAACCAGATTCGCGTCATCTCCAAGTATTTCGGCGTGGGCACCTTTCACCAAGTCCCACAGCAGGCCGGGTTGCTCGTCCAGTTGGACGTTGCTCCCAAGTCGGGCCAAGCCCTCCAAATTCTGAGTGACTCCTCGTGGGAGACGGCGACGGCGAACGGCTGGATATCCAACACGCCGAAGCGCTGCATACAGATGGGCCCGTTGGAGATCTACGACGCGCGGCGAGAAGACCAGCTTGCGTTCACACCCGCCGCCGTGCTTTTCGAAGCCGCCAATGGCCCGTGGAAAGGCTTGAACGAGAGAGATTGTCCGCTTCTCACCAAGAAGCCTTTCTCATTTCACGCGTTTCGCGAGGCTAACGTCCTCAATCGCGACTGGAAGTGTTTCGTATTTCCCACGGCGCGTTTGCTCTATCCGCACATGATTGAGGCCAACGGAAAAGTCTCCATGGCCAGCGCCGTCGCAACCGTCGTTACCGTGCCCAAGGAAACGGTGCTGCATATCGAGTCGCCGGGTTCAACCGTCACGATTAACGGGGAGCGGGGGAAAGACGGCACCTTTACTTTGCGTAAGGGCGACAACTTCCTCTTCATGGCCGTGACAGGCTTTTTCGGGCATTGGGTGAAAGACACAGAAATCCGCTTCGTCGAGACCGAAGGGTTCGCCTTGAGCAACCCCGTCAACGACAGCAAGGAAGACCCTTGGTGCTTCGTCCCGTTCGACGATGCCAAGTACGTCAACTCCGACTACGAATTCAAACTTCTCTCGCTCGCGGAGCAAGCGGCGGTCGAAGCCAAGATCAAAGGGATAATTGAGAACCACCTCTCCAAAGTGAAAGACACGAAGACTCTCCGCGCTGCATTTGGCGGGCAGATCGTGGTCCTATCGTCGGCGCGCGACTTGAGCGATGACCCGCACATGCGGTTCATGGCTCGCGAAGTGCTGGGGAGCGCCGCTCAATTCGTGGAAGAACCAGAAGGCCTCATCACGGACGACGCGGCAGTGACCACCGTGAAACCCTCGCCTGATGGCGATATCGAGCTGGTCTATGACTTGGGCGAAGAGAACGTGGGGTATTACCAATTTGAGTTGGATGCCGAAGCGGGCCTCGAGCTGGACATCTCCGCGGTCGAATACATCACGCCTACGGGCCGCGTGCAGCACACGGGTGAATACCGCAATGCGATGCGCTACATCTGCAAAGAGGGGAAGAACATCTTCACTTCGCTGGATCGCCGCGCGGGACGCTTCGTGTTTGTGCGGTTGCACAACCAGACCAAGCCCGCTGCGTTTCGTCAGTTCCATTTGATCGAATCCACGTATCCGGTCGAAGCAATTGGCCGGTTCGCGAGCAGCGACCCTGGCCTCGACAAGATCTGGGAAATCTCCGCGCGCACCCTCAAGCTGTGCATGGAAGACACCTTTACTGACTGTCCTCTTTACGAGCAGACCCATTGGGTGGGCGATGCGCGAAACGAGGGCATCTACGGCCTGATCGCCTTTGGCGCAGCGGACTTGACCGAGCGGTGCGTCCGCCTCACCGGCTATTCGCTGGAGAAGTATCCCATCGCATTATGCCAGACGCCATCCACGTGGGAGACGCTGCTGCCCGCGTGGAGTCATCTCTGGGGCATTTCCGTGTGGGATTCGTATTTCTACACGGGCGACAAGGAGTTTCTTGCGCAGGTGTGGCCGCAGGTTTTGCAGAATCTCCGCGGTACGCAGAAGTACATGACCAATCGCGGCCTCTTCTCCGCCCCGTTCTGGAATATGTTCGATTGGAGCGGCATCGACGATAACCACTCGACGGTCCTCCATAACAGCATGTTCGTGGTAGGCGCGATTGACGCAGCCTTGAAGTGCGCGGAAGTCCTTGGCGACACAGAAAGCGCGAAATGGCTCACGGAGTATCGAGCGTCTGTAGTCACTTCGATAAACGCCCTGTGGGATGCCCAGAAGAAATGCTATCCCGACAGCATTCACGACGACGGCTCAATCAGCACGAAGTCCTCCGTGCATACGAGCTTCCTCGCGCTGCTGTACGATATCGCACCCGAAGAGTACCAGGCGGCACTGCTGGAGAACGTGCTGAATCCGCCGGATGGGGTGACCAAGGTGGGCGCGCCGTTCGCTATTCAGTATCAGTATGAAGCGTTGGAGAAGGCCGGGAAACAGGATCAGATCATTGCGTCCATTCGCAAGAATTTCGATCCCATGGTTGCTTCCGGCGCGACGACCGTATGGGAGAGCTTCCCCGAAGGCACTACCGGCGGAGACGGCTTCCCCACCCGCAGCCATTGCCACGCTTGGTCCTCCGCGCCGATCCAGTTCCTGAACCAGATCGTGCTCGGGATTGTCCCGAACGAAGTGGGGGGGAAGAGCATCACCATCAGCCCCTTCCCGAGCGGCCTGACGTGGGCGAGGGGCGCTTCCGCCACGATCAGCGGTCCCGTCGAGGTGGAATGGAAGCTCGATGGAAAGAAGCTAGACATCAAGGCGAAGGGGCCGCAAGGCGCGAACCTCATATTCAAGCCCAATGATTCCTTGAAGGGGATCGAAGTGACGTTTAATGGAACGAAGGCCGTCTAGCACGCGTCACGATCATTGTCCTCGGCCATAGCCGAGCCAATCCGGTAGGTTTTCTTCGCACCATTGGCGATATTCCGCCATGGTGTCGAACGAGCGATAGGGTTCGTCATCCAGCACAGGCTTGTACGTGTGGATGAAGGAATACCGAAAGCGTGTTTCGAGCGAGCGCTTCGACGCGGCTTCAAACTCCGCCAGCCACTCCGCGGGAATGGCTGGCGGCGACTCGGTCGATCCCTCATTTTCGGGCGGTTCTATCATGTGCGTTACCTGACGCTATTCTGCAATTCTTTGCGTTGGTCCGCAAATTGTCTCGCGCTGAGCGATTGGATTGGCAGTTACTTGTACCCCATCGCAGCCAATGTCGCATCGAAATCAGCCGGCAACGGCGCCAGCGGCTTGCCGCTGTCCGACGAGGCTGCCTTAAGGATGTTTCGCAACAGCAGCTCTGCCGCGGGATTGTCGCCGAGGCAATCGCGAATACGGAGCGTGTTCAACACGAACCGCCCTTGCCCCAGCGTGTACACACAAAGCGTGAGTCCAGATGAGTAATCCTGTGACGCCTTAATGCCGCCAGCAACCGTCTCTGCGGGCGCATCCTGGCCTTGCCACACGGCATCGGAAATCAACATGCCGTAGTAGCTATAGTCGAGCATGCCACCCGTCTGCATGCCATCGAAGAAGGGATGATTCTTCGCCCAGTCATCTTTGAGATACAGCCAACTGCTCATCTGCATGATCTGCCCTTTGTTCGCGAGCGGCAGGTAGGCAACCGGAGACTTGTCGTTTGCGAAGACCTCGGGGCACAGGAAGACAGCGGTTGCCCCCTGCGCAATGCGCTTCGCCAATTCGGCGAATGCTTCAGCGGTGCCCGGCGCCTGGGGTTTGCTCAAGGCGAGGATGGTCTCTCGCGCGTCGTTTCTTGTTGTATCGAAGGGACGAGATTTGATGTTCTGCGTCGCCAGCCACTTCTCCGCGCGCTCATCCGTTCCCCATAGCACGACTTCTTTATCGATGACGGCCATGTCCGCAGGGTCGGTCACGAAGAAGCGAACGTCGCCGCCCGCTGCCGCAACCCCTTGTTTGAAGGTCGCTAGGAAACGATACTCGCCTGTCGGCCCGTCGATGGCGACTTCTTCATCGAAGACGGGAATGGCGAAGACCTCTGGTTGTCCTTCAACGGGCGCAGGAATTGTCACCGTGATTTGACGTTCAAACACGCGCGCGCCGCGCGGACCAAAGACCTGCAATTGCGCGGGATAGTCACCTGGGGCAAGGGTGTTTTCGTTTGCGACCACTGCTTCGAGGCGCACTTTCCCGTTTCGGTAAATGTGCTCCGGCCCCACAAACAAGCACCACCGCACGGATGAAAAACCGTCAAACACGGCGTCGACCGTGCCCGGCTTAAGCTCGCGGAATGTGGTGGTGAGTCCTTCTCCCGTCATGCCTTGATCGACCGTTCCGGTTAAGCTGAATCCTGCGCAATTGGGATTGGAGCGGATCGCATTGAATCCCAGCGTGCGCTGACCGGCCATTTTTTTGATCGTCTGAGCGAAGTAATCTTCAGGATTTGCGAATGTGTCCTCCATGTGCCACGCCGTCCAATCGTTCATGAACCGGCCAAGCAATGCCTTGTAGAACTGTGCGTCCTCCAGGCGTTCCTGTCCCAATTGCTCGAACCAGCGCGTCACGCGAGGAAGGTCAACCGCGCTGCCGATGCCGTATTCGCTGATGAACACAGGCTTCCGCGCTAGCTTCTTGGAAAGATCCCCGAGTCCACCCTCGCCAAAACCGACAGGATTTCCTGCGCCGTGATAGGTGCGCAGGGTCGTGATGATTGCGGGTGTGTGCGGAACACGGGGGTAGATGTGCTGATCGTCCAGAACATCTTCCCATTCATGCGAGCCGGGGTTGCTGATGCTGCCAATCCGAGATGCCTCACCAATCGTTTTTGCCTCGTCGTAGGACGTGAACGCGGCGGAGTCAGGCGCATCGGTGCGGGGAAGCCAGCCATATGTCCAAAGACTGCCTTCGGCTAAATAATCCTTGGCGACGTCGTAGCTTGGACCGTTCGCGTATGCGACTGTCGCGGCTAGGGCCGTGGTGTCGGCGCCGTAGTCGCCGTTGCCGAAACTGACGGCGAAGTCGAGCAGATCTCCCTGCTTGAGGTCGAGCGATCCCGAGTACGTGGTTTCTTTGCCGGCGTCGCCCACATTCACGAATCCGTCGAACACGGGCTTGCCGTTGTGCAACACGTGGACATCGGTCGTTGCTCGTTCGGCAATACTGGAGAAGACGGCGTTGGTATCGCAGCGGCCATCCTGTGGCGCAGTCCAACGGGCCACGCTGTATTCTCCCGCCGGGCCGGGATGCAACGCGAATTGGCCGGGTTGCCACGTGACGCCCAAACCCGAGATGGGCGCGTCCGTGCCGTTGTGTGTCGCACTCGGATCGAACGATTTGGCTTTCCGGTGGGTGTGAATACCTGCCGGCTCGTTTCCGGCCATAACGTCCCAGCGTCCGCTGCTGAGCAAGACGGCGCGCGTATCGTCCAACGCGCGCAGCTTTGGCAGGAAATCGACCGCATGCTGATGCACCGGCCCGGCAGGCGTCTCATTGAGCAGTCCCCAAAGCACGATACTCGGATGATTCCGGTCGCGCTTGATCATGCCCAAGACGGAATCATCGTATCGCTTCTCGAAGAACGGAGAGTGCTCCGTGCACCACGCCGCAAACGATTCGTCATATACAAGAAGCCCAATCTCATCGCAGCAATCCAGTTGTGCGCGCAAGGGGACGCCCGCGATGAAGCGGATGGCGTTGAAGCCCATGGCCTTCACGTTGAGCAAGTCGCGTCGTACCCAATCCGCGTCGTACGGGAGTTGAAGGCCGATGGGAAAGTGATTGCCCGTGTGGCTGCCTTTGAGGAAGAGCGCTCTACCATTGAGTCGGAAGCGGCCGTTCTCAAATCGAAAGTCGCGGAAGCCGCAGCGCGTTGATAACTCGTGCTTGGAGTCTCCCGCATCCAACCGCGCACTGACTCGATAGAGATAGGGATTCTTGACGTCCCACAGGTGAGGCTCGGAGACTTTCAGCTCCGCATCAACGACCGTTGCACCTGTCTGTGCCTGAATGGTGCTCCTCGTCGAGACAAGCGTCGAACCACTGGCTGCCGGAGCAATCGAGAACTCGACCGAACCGGGTTGAGTCTGCAATCCCGCATTAGAGAGCGTGGCCTGAATCCGTACGAGGCCCGTCTTCCAATCTGGGCGGACTACCAGCTCTTCAATGCGAACCTCGGGGGCCAGTATCAGTTCGACGGAGTCCATGATTCCGCCTTGGTTGTATGAGCCGCCCGCGTAGTACTTGTTCGTCTTGTTCCGGTGCGGTGTCTGCGCGAGGATAATGTCGTCGATGGGTTCGTCCTTCGGATTCAACACGCGTACCGCGACGAAGTTATCGCTGCCCTTGTGAAGTGTATCGGTCACGTCGAACGTGAATGGTTCTTCGCCGCCTTCATGGCTGCCTAGCGAGACCCCGTTCAACCACACATCCGCCTTGTAGTCCACAGCCCAGAATCTGAGCAGATACCGTCCATTCTTGTTCGGGTTCACGGGCCCCTCGAAGCTACGCCAATACCACGCCACGCCGTGATACGCCGGAAAGGCGTCCTGAATGATCCACGGAACCTTCGTTTGTACAGCGTCGGGCGTGGCTGCTTTCTGCCATCCTTCGTCTTTGCCGACATTCTGCGGATCTGTCGCAATCTGCCACGCGCCATCAAGCGAGACTACCGAGTTCAGCGGATCTGTCTCGGCGGTAGCCTTGGTCACGCACACAATTGCCGCGAGGATCATGCCAATTGCGGAGAAGAGGAAGAGTGAAAGAGCATTTGATCTGCGCATGACGAAGCATCCTCATCAGTATTTGTTCATATACTTGTGATTGATGTTGGCTGTTTTCGCGAAATGTGCCGCCGGTTTCCGGCCGGCTCTACAGCGAGTCCCCCTGCGTGACATTGCCACACCGCTTCCCATGCTAAGCGGCGAACTTCATAACTGCAACCGCTATGTCCGGACATTTCCTTGGGAATACACCCTCCGCTTACGTCATCAGAGAATCCTTGCGTGAGCCGGTGTATTCAAACTAAGCTGCATGACGGTTTGAGAGGCAGACGCGGAGAGTGGGGGGAGGACAGGGGAGACTCCATGATTATTCGCACTATCATTTCCGTACTGATGATCGCGGCAATGCCGGGTGCCGTTTCGTTGGCACAATCTGAAAGCGATACCGTGTTGCTTCCGGACGGCACGCCGTTCATATCCTGGGAGCAACCCCAGTCATACACGCACACGTACCACGTCGCCCAAAAGCACCCTCGCGCATCCGATGACAACAAGGGTACAGAGAAGAGACCATGGAAGACCATCGGCCAAGCGGCTCGCACTCTGCAACCGGGCGAGCGCGTCGTTGTCCATGCGGGCATTTATCGCGAGTGGGTCAAGCCCGAACGTGGGGGGACTGCGCCTGAAGCGATGGTCGCGTATCAGGCAGCTCCCGGTGAAGAAGTCACTATCACAGGCTCGGATATTTGGGAACCCAATTGGGTTCTGGCGCGTGAATACAAGCTGAAAGACATTAACGTATGGCAGGCAGAGCTTTCCGGTTCGCAGTTTGAAGGGGCCAATCCGTTTTGCCTGCAGAACTTCACGATTCAGCAGGACACGGAGACATGGAAAGATTTCCCCAGCTTCGAGCTGAGGCGAGGGCAACTCTTCGTCAATGGCGAGTATTTGCCGCAAGTCAGCCTGTTTGACGAACTCGCTAAATCTCCTGGCAGCTTCTGGGTCAGCGAAAACGGTATGTCCATTTTTCTGCGGATGCCTGGTGATGTCGCGCCCCAAGGTCATGCTTTTGAAATTACAACGCGAGAACAGGTTTTTGCACCGGTCTTGCCCTATCTGAATTACATCCGAGTCTCCGGGTTCAAGATGGTCTGCGCGGGGAACGGCGTGCCGATTCCGCCTCCGCAACGCGGATTGCTCAGCGCCGCGCGGGGACATCACTGGATTGTCGAAGACTGCGAAATCGCGTACGCAAATACCCTCGGCATGGACCTCGGCGGGCAGTGGTGGAGCTACGGAACTGGGGAGGCCCAGGGCTACCACATCATCCGACGCAACTACGTCCATCATTGCGGCGTCTCTTCCATGTCCGCGTGGCACAACATGCCCAACAAAAGCATGCTCGTGGAAGACAACCTCGTCACCGACAACTGTTGGATGCCGATACCGCATCACTACGAGTCCGCGGGCGTGAAGTTTCACAGCACCGAAGACTCGCTCATTCGCCGCAACGTGATTCTGCGCACGGCAAACGGACCCGCGTTGTGGCTCGACGGCGAAGTCAGGAACACACGCATCACGCAGAATCTCTTTGTCGACGCGAAAGAGACGGTGAGCTTGGGGGTGGTTTGCCTGGAGATCAATCGTGGTCCCAACCTGTTCGATAACAATATCATTGTCGGTTCGAACGCCCACGGATTCCATGAACACGATGTCGATCGCGCCGTCGTCCTTCAGAACCTGATCGCCAATGGAAAAGGCTACGGCGTGCATCTGCGCCCAGGCGACCCCGCGCGCGTTAATCCGCCCCTCGAAAACAATCACCGTATTTTCGGCAACATCGTGGCAGGTTTCTCGGAGCTTGTCTTTATCCCCAACGATACGACCCGCTCCGACTGCAATTTCTTCGGGGACGACAATCTCGCCAAGGCGTTTGGACGCGGCGACGAAGATCCCCCGATGACTTTGGAGGCATGGCGCGCCCTCGGACAAGACGTAAATTCGAGTACGCTTCCGATCACCGTCCAGTTTGATCCCGAGACCCTGACGCTACGGCTTAAGACGAGTGTTGTCAGCTTGCCTGCGTACGAAACGTTTCCCGAGCTTCTTCCGGAGGTTGCACAGGCAAGCGCCCTTCTCTCCCACGACTATCTCGGCCACCCCCGTCCCGCTGGCAGATTCCAAGTCGGCCCACTACTTGATCCACCTCTGGACGGCAGCCCCATTTCAGTTGACCCTCGACATGCTGGTTTTGGCAAGAATGGTGAACGTAGCCGCTGACATTCCACGCTTAGGAACGATACGCGGGCGCAGGTTTCGCAAAAGTAGCGCTGGATTCCTGCATGTATGTATCGGCGTCTGAACTGCATTCTCCGTCACGGGAAAGGCCTGAAAACGAAGAAGCCTCTCCAAGAGCCGTAGCACTGGAGAGGCATTGAATCCCGCAAAATGGTCGGGGTGAGAGGATTCGAACCTCCGACCTCTTCGTCCCGAACGAAGCGCGCTAAACCGGGCTGCGCTACACCCCGACAACATGGGATAGCTTATCTCAAACGTAGCGGCTCGATCAAATTCGTGCTTTAGATCACCTGGATGTTCCCATTCACACGCGCATGCAACATGTCCGGACACTGGCACTTGCCAAATCGTAGATTCTCGACTAGACTTTGTACAAGGTTGGCGCAGCATTGACGCGGCGTCAAGAAATGCAAGCTGTCCCCCTTGAGGGTCGCCTAATGGGTAATGGGCGACATCGAATAAGGGAGGACCCACGGCACGTGGGGAGGTGATACGGAATAACTCTGTCTTTTCCCCTTTTCTTTCCGGTAGTACAACTGACGAGTTGGAAAAACCAAAGAGGTGGACTCTTATGAGACGGAAAGGCTTTACCCTTATCGAATTGCTTGTAGTCATCGCGATCATAGGCATTTTAGCCGCAATCCTCCTTCCCGCGCTTGCTAGGGCTCGCGAAGCTGCCCGCCGCGCAAGCTGCCAAAACAACCTGAAACAGTTCGGCCTGATATACAAGATGTACGCAAACGAAGCGAAGGGCGAACAGTATCCGTGCATGCTCAAGAAGCACGCAGGCACGTGCGAGGACCCGAGTCCAGGACCCTTTGTGAATCAGAACCATCTGTTTCCGAATGCCCCCGCCATGTTCCCCGAATACTGGACCGATCCTGATATTGCATTGTGTCCGTCTGCGCCTCGGGACGAGGATCTCGAGTATTACTTTCACCAGGATCCTGTCAATCCCTGTAAGTTCTGGGATATCGCCTACCAATATATGGGTTGGGCAATTAATCCTGAGCACTACTTACCCGCAGGCACACCTTTCAACTTGGTTCCTGTGGCCTTTCCTGCCAACTATGACTTGACCGCAATTCTCGCAATCCAGGCGGAAATTGGAGCGGGTCAAGCTCCTGGTACGCGATGGGAGCAGGACGATCCGCGATGGGCTGATCTTCATGAGGGTGACATTGACCTGGGCAGCGGACGAACGGTTTACCGCCTGCGTGAAGGAATCGAACGCTTCTTCGTGAGTGACATCAATAATCCCGCTGCATCGGCCAAAGCACAGAGTGAGCTTGCCGTGATGTGGGACGTCGCGATCGCGCCGGACATCAGTGGCTATGCATCCTATAACCACATTCCAGGCGGCGGCAATGTCCTGTATATGGATGGACATGTGCGATTCATCAAGTACCAAGAAGAGTGGCCCATCTGCAGCACTTGGGCGGTAATGCTGGAGACTCTTGCGGCAGCAAATGACCCCTATGCTTGAGTTGGATGACGCGCCCAATGAACGGTACATAGTGGCGTTTCGAGGCGCTTGACGCTCAGCAGTCGAAGGGCGATCCCTACGTAGAATGAAATCAGGGCCGGGGCGTAAGCCTCGGCCCTGATTGTTGTTGTTTGCCTGTTTCGGCGAGGGATCTACGCCTTTCCTGGACCGCAGATCATCGATGCCAGTTTCCACGTGCCGTCGACGTTGTGCAGGGTCGCGCTGAATGCGTAGGGCGCACTGCCGAACGCAAGGGAGGCCAAGTCCCACGTGCCCGCGACGATGGCCGTGTCGCCCAGCACTTCGATCTCTTCGACACGCATTTCCGATTTCTGGGCAGGACCCCACGTGACGGCCGTATTTATCATCGTGATGAGACACTCCGGTTCGGTGAACAGGAAGTACTCGCCGTTGACCGTGTTCGCCGCGGCAATCGTCGGGCCGTCGTGGAATAGCCCGTGCAAGTCGCGTGTGTGTGTGACCAACATGGCCTGTTCCCACGGCCTTAGTACGGCCATAACCGCATCTTTGGTCGAGGCATCCGGTTCGCCGTTCGCTGGAATCAGCGAAAAGGCGAAGAGACGGAACCCGCCCGCCGGACCATCCTTGACTGCGCCAAGCACGGCACGATAGGTATTCTGCCCGTCTTCCGTCTTGAAGCTTGCCGTCCCGAGTTTGAACTGGCCAGCATCGCGCAGCACAACATCGCCAACTGCTAGCGCGCTGGGCACATCGAGTGTCGCCGCTAGCCCGCGTTCGTTTCGCAGATCCTCGCGGGTCGTGAAGATGGCCTTTCCTTTGCCCGGCAGCATCACGAAGGAACCTTGAGACGTCAGCAATGCGGACCATGCGCCCGGGTCATCCGGAGTGGCGGGGGAGAGGGTGCGCGCCGTTTCCGCGAGCAGCGCTTCTACCGTGTCGTAATTCGGCGCAGTTGAGGCCGCATCCGGCTTGAGACTTTCGAGAAGCGCTTGCGAAGCGTCTGCTTCCGCCACCAGGAACGTCAGCGACCGGGCGGCCTGCGTCACCTTGGGAATCGGGTTTCCCCAACGGTCGAACGCCTTCACTCCCTCCAGCAACGGCCTGGGCAGTTGCTCCGCCTCGTCTCCATTTGCATATAGCGCCACGACCGTGCTGGGCCCTTTGGCGTAGGAGCGCGCGTTTGTCTGCCGAAACACCAAGGCCGTCACATCTGGCCCTGGGGAAATACGCGATTCCAGCGTGGCTCCGTCGACGAAATAGGCAAGCGCCGCTAAACTCAGATGCAAGGGACGCAGGAGTGGTCCCGGTTCTTTGAGGTTGTGCGTATTCGCGCCGTGGCGCGACGTTGCATGAGTCGAGTACGAAAGGAAGCGCTTGTTGCCGGAAGCGATGACGCTGAGGTACCACCGTGCGTACTTGTCGGCACCGAGCGACCAATCCCCGAGCATAGAGCGTTCCGCGAATGAGAAGAAGGAACCGTGAAACATGGCTACATCGGTGCCGCCTTCACTGCACAGCGTAGGCTTGGGCTCGCCATACTTCGCCTGTTCCGCGTTGATGCGCGCGGTCACCTGCGCGATGGAATCGTTGGGCCGTCCCTGAAGCGTGGAGTCGTACCGATGCCACGAAGCCAAATCGTAGTAAGCGTAGGCTCCAGAAGCGAGTACGGCTTGCTCCCAGAATGGCGGATAGGTGTCCAGACCGATGATCGTGCTCTTGGGGTTGGCTGTCTTCGCCTCTTCGTAGGCGGTCTTCAGCAATTCGGTGTAGAGTTGGGGCGTGCCGCCCTGGAAAAACCGGAACATGTCCCACGGTTCATTCCAGACTTCCCACTCGTCGATGACTCCAGCGTACTTGCCGACGATCGTGCGCACGTAGTTGCGCCAATCATCGATGTTCTTGGGTGCATGATAGATTCGGAAATAGCCACCTTCATCCGTCCCCGACGCCCATGCTGGCGATCCGTCCAACATGCCGATGATGCTGAAACCATTCTTGCGCGCCAGTTCCACCTGATCGTCGCGCCACTCCCATTTGCCCTGCTCCGGTTCGACATAACCCCATTTCGTGATTCCCGAAGCGTCGTGTATCCGCAACCACTTGTACCCAAGTTTCGCCATGACGGGAAGGTCCGGTTCTTGGAGGAGTACGTGCGTGCCGAAGTACGATTCCGGCATCGGCCCGGGGATGGGTTCGGGGGCTCGTGCCAGGAGTGTCTCCGAGGTCAGCGACAGAGCTTTCCCATCGGGGCCTGCTGCTTGGGCGGAAACCCGAAACATACCGAATGCTTGGGCATCCTGACCGGATACGGAGACTTCCTGTTCCTGATACGCATCGCCGGATAGCGGCTGGGCGGGCATCTGCCACGACACGCCGGAGGTGTTCGTTACGTGCAGGGAAAGCGTGCTTCCCTCGGGCACGGCGCCCGCCACGCGTGCTTGAACTTTCAACGGGGCATCTCCATTCACCAGTCCCCAGGATTCGGTGGGAATGATGGTCAATCCCGCTGGCGCATATGGAGGGTTCCAGCCATCGTTCGCGGAAGTGTCGGCGAGTCCGAACCACAACCCGTCGAATTCCACGACACAGTCTGTAGCGGAGATCTTAATCTCGATGTAGTAATGGTTGCCTGTTGCCTTGGGGAGTATCTCTTGCGCGGTAAATCGAGTCCATTCCGTCCCCGGCGAAAGAGCCCAGCTCTTGATCTCCTTATCCGAAGTGCTGTCGACGAGTCTTAGTGTGCCTTGCGCTTGCGCGGGCTCGGCGCGCAGCCAGAGGCGTACCGCGTGAAGCTGCCCGGCGAGCAGAGAGGTGGCGGGTGCGGTAAGCGTCAGTTCGCCTTTGCCCGTGAATCGTATGCGCCCCGCGCCCTTGCCGAGAGGACTTTCGTGCGCACCCCACTCCCACGCGTAGTTGTCGCCGCGTTCATACCAGCCTGACGGCGTGCCCGATCCCATACGCTCCCAGTGGAGCGTGTTGCCGTGAAGAGGGAGAAAGGACTGAGCGTACGAAGGAAGCGAGAAGAGGAGCAGAGCAATTCCCAGGGCAACACGCTCCACTGGGAGC